>NZ_CAPG01000053.1:0-12835 GCF_000321185.1 Bacillus sp. AP8 | reverse complement strand
AAGGCTGTTTCCTTTTTTATTGTGGTACTTCTGTTTCTACTTTCATTTCATCGTCGTCTTTATGGTAGGAAAGGAAACTATTGATAAGTGTATCTAGATGCACAAGATGTTCTTCGTATTCAATAACACCAGAAACAAGTGCCATCATATGATACAAATGAGGCTCGTCTTCCTTATCTACCTCTTTTTGTAGATCTAAGAAAAGTGTAAACAACTCTTTATTGCTAAGGGACTGATTTTTTTCGTAATTAACGGAAGGTTTGATTTTACGAATATACTTTAAATGAATTTGCTCGTGTTGTGTAATTAGAAAATCTAATTGCGTCTGAATGGTATGCTGAAAATTTTCTGGCATATGATGGAATTGATTTTCATATTTGTGAAGTTTTTTTAGTATATCTAGAGAACGTTTACTAGTTGCAATCATTTGACGATAAATAACTAATTTACGAGCTTTTGCACGTTTGTCTTTCTTAAAAAGTTCACGCTCTTCTTTATACATCATATAAACCTGTTCAATACCAATGATTTGCTCTTTTATTGTTTGGATATCGTTTTTAATATGTGTATGTTCAGATGCGTGTCTTGTACTTATTCGAATCCATTTTGTTATTTCCTCAGTAATACTTGATATTTTGAAATAGAGTTTGGTCTCGTATTTCGGTGGAAGAAATAATAGATTTACAACAAACGCAGAAAGTATGCCGAGCAATATTGTAAAAAAGCGTACAAAAGCGAAATCTAAGAAATCACCACTTTGACTTTCCATAATAGCAATGACTGTTACTACTGATAAAGTGATTGTATTTGAACTTTTGAATCGAACATTAATAATAATGACAAGTATAGAAGCGAGTCCTACGAAAAAGACATGATTACCAAAAAGTAATACGAATATAATTGCAATCACAGCACCAATCATATTTCCTTGTATTTGTTCAATTACGGTTCGATAAGACCTATATATTGTCGGTTGGAGAGCAAAAATTGCAGCAATTCCAGCAAAAGCAGGTGATGGAAATTTAAGAATTTGAGCTAATGCTAGAGATAAAATAATAGCAATTCCTGTTTTTAATATACGGGCACCAATTTTCATGTAAAAATGGTTCCTTTCTTCAATAATAATGATATAGTAAATGATAAAACAGATATTGAAAATCTTCTATATCCAATAAGTATACTTTTGTGAATTTATAAATGATTACATTTCTTACTTTACACCATTGCAAGCATTAATAAACAAACAATTATGTAATATACATGAGAAATAGATTTGGTGCAAGAGAAAGATTGTTAAATGAAGTGAATAAAAATTGAAAATGAAATTCTATTGAACATTTACAGCAAGTTACAAAAGAATATATGCAAAAAAACCATCTTTATGAGCCGATAATGATTAATCAGCTATAAAGATGGTTTTTATAATTTTTTATATAAGAATTTCTATTAATTTTAATTCATTGTTTCTTTCTACGTATGCTGGTTGGAGACATACAGGATGTAGGTTACATCGGCGTTGCCACATGAAGTGTGATTTGTAGCCGATATTCATGTTAGCTTATAAGCCGCATTTAGGAAGTTTAAAAGCCTTCCTCCCTGCAAGGATTATCTTATAGGCTCCCAGTGAGTTTGTTTAGAAATATTAAGATACCAACTCAACCAAAAAGGAGCGTTGACGTTTTTTCTTAATCACTCAGTTGAAATCGATGGGTCTGTTTGTTCTTTAGTAGGAACAATTTGAACGAAATGATCCTCAGCTTTTAGTAATAATTCAGTTATTTTTTTGGCTTCACTTTCTTGTCCTTGTTCTTGCAAAAGTGTTGTATACTGGGTTAGTAATACTCTTACATCCTCTTTACCAGAAGGCGATAATGGCTCTATGGTAACCTTTGCTCCGATAGCGATACGACGTGAAATTGCTTCTTTCGTTAACCCCATTTCAGGTTGAATACGTTGATAGATGACACCGCCCGTCATACCAGCACATGCCCAAGGTCCTATATCTCCTAATACAATCCCTCTACCATTTGTCATATATTCAAAAGCAAAGCCTTTGATATTAGAGTGAACACCAATATTTCCTTGTTCTTTTGTAGGAATTGGTTTTGTTACTTGACCACCAATAATCATATCAGCTCCTGAAAGTCTTATTCCGGCACGGGCATCTGCGTTTCCTTGAGCGATTAATAGTCCCTTTTGAGCACCGTAGCCGAATCCTTTTCCAACAGAACCATTATAATATTTTCCATCTTTACCTGGTGATTTAAAGATACCGATAATACCTCCAAATGCTGTTTTTCCAATACCATCTTGAGCTCCACCACAAACTTTAATATCAATCCCTGTACTATTATATGCTCCTAAACCATTACCAGGAATGGATCCATTTTTATACGATAAAGTGACTTTTGGTAGACTCATGTACGAGCCGTCAAGTCTTCCACGAACACGATGACAAGAAACTCGACTACCTAAAACTCTTTGATCAGAAGTAATAGAGTGATACTCTCTTGATTCATTCAGCTTCTCAACTGCATTATCTAAATATTCTGCACCTACTGCCAATTGTAATGAATTATTTTCAAGAGAAGCCGCTACTTCGTGTTGATTTAATTGGCCAATGTCTAATGTTTTCAGTAAGTATGTTAAGTCTAGTTGATTATTTCCTTTTATCTGTTGTAATAAATCAGAGCGACCAACAATCTCTTGAAGATTTTTAAATCCAAGACTGGCGGTTAATGTTTTCAATTCTTCTCCAAAGGCAGTGAACATATTCGATAGTCCATTGACTGCTAAATCGAATTTTCTTGGAACAAAACGTCGTAGTCCATGATCTTTTGCTTGTGCTTCGGTTTCAATTTGTGTAGCAATACCAACATGACAAGTATCTAGATGACAGCCACGACAAGTAGTACAGCCTACGGCAATCATAGATAAAGTTCCAAAGCCAATTCGATTCGCGCCAAGTAACATTATTTTTAGTACGTCATTTGCACTTTTTATACCACCATCCGCCCAAATCTCAACGTGATCACGTAATCCGGCTTCTAATAGAGCGTTATGTGCTGCTTTCACACCAATTTCAACTGGAAGACCAACATGCTGCAGCGCATGAATACGAGCAGCTCCTGTACCTCCATCGAATCCAGAAAGTGTAATAATATCTGCGCCTGCTTTAGCAATTCCAACTGCAATCGTTCCAATGTTTGGTACGACCGGTACTTTGACAGAAACTTTTGCTTGATCATTTGCGGTTTTTAACTCGTGAATCATCTGAGCTAGGTCTTCAATAGAATAAATATCATGGTTATTAGATGGTGAAATTAAGTCGGAACCAATGGTAGCATTTCGAGCAGCAGCGATTTTGGCTGTTACTTTTGAACCTGGTAGATGACCACCTTCTCCTGGTTTAGCCCCTTGCCCAATCTTAATTTCTAAGAGATTAGAAGAGTTTAATAACTCGGCATTTACCCCGAAACGTCCTGAGGCAACTTGTTGACCACGCGTTCTAGGATATTTACCTAGCATATCTTTAATTTCTCCACCTTCACCATTTAGACTAATCATATTTAAACGTTCAGCAGCTTCAGCGTAAGCTCGGAAAGCTACTTCATTCTGTGATCCAAATGACATAGAAGAAATAATGAATGGCAAACTATGTTCACCAACAGCTATAGATACTTCACTAGCAGATATGTTTTTTTCGCTAGTCTTAAATGATGTTAAATGGCGAATAGCAATTGGATTCATATTTTCTTGTTCATTGATTTTTTCACGATAGGCATCATAGTTTCCTGTTGAAGCTACTTCACCGATAGCTTTCCAGATACGAGGGAATAGGTTAAATTGTTTACCTACTCTTTCTTTTTCGTTTGTAAAATCTATAGCTCTTTGAATACTATCTTGTTTTAATGTTTCAAAATTATATGCCAAATCATTTGAACCGAAGAAGTTAATAATATTTAAAGCTTCAGCAATTTCATTATGCAAACCAATACTAGAGAATAATCTGCCATAGCCTCTTAGTTCATGAATTCCAATAGTTGAAATAACTTTTTCTAATCCTTTGGTTAAAGCATTGTAAAGATTTGTTACTGGTGTTACTTGGTCATCAGTAACCGTTAAGAACATGTAATATGGGCTAATTAAGTTTGCGCCTAATCCATATACTGTAATAATGTCATGCAATGAGCGAATAGAAGCTGAACGAAGTAAGATTGAGCAATCACGACGGTTTCCTTCTTTGACTAGTGCTTGATCTATGCTGGAAGTAATAATATGAGGATCCAGCCATAAATGATTAGGTTGGTGCACTGTAGCATCATCTAAAATAAGTAATGATTTACCATTCTTAACAGCATCTATAGCTTCTTGAGATAGTCTTTTAATAGCTTGTTCTATACTTTCATTTTCGGAAAAAGTTATAGAGATAAAATGTGCAAGTTGCTTTTCCTGGAAGTAAGCAACGAATGAATCATAGTTTGGTTGTTTAATATCTTTAGAGCATTCATATCCTATAGCTCCTTCAATTAATAAAGGTGATGATAGCTCGAATACATTTTGAACAGCTGTTTTCTCGAAAAGAGATGGTCTTTTCCCGATAATAGTTCGTGTTGAAAAGTGTTCTGTTTCACGGTCTCTATCGATTGCGGGATTTGTTACAACAGCAACACTTTCTTTTATGAAATCTGCAACATTTCTTCTAGAAGTACTAATAGCAGGTAGCGGTGAATCATGACCGAGGGAACGAATAGGTTCAACACCTTTTTCGGCCATTTGTTCTATGAGTTGAATATGCTCTCTCTCCCAACCCATAGCTTTATACTGCCCATTATTAATCTTTGATGGGTAAGTAGATGAAATAGTCTTTGGAAAAGATGGGCTTTCAAGACGTTTCCCATCTTCTAGTAGAGCTAAGCGATTATTGAAGCGATTAAAGACTTCTTCCTGATATTCAGGATATTCGAATACTTTAATATCATTTCCAAACCATTTTAAACCAATTTTTTCTCCTGGACCTATTGGTTTTGGTTCACCGCAATATTCAGATGAAGCAATGATTCCTGGTTCTGAAGAAAATAGATAGGATGATTCCGTTTCAATTTTCCATAATGGCCTTAAACCTAGAGCATCTACTGAGAAAACAGCTTCATCTCCAAAGCGAGAAATGATTCCTGCAGGACCTTGAGCGAAATGGCCCCAAGCTTCGCGGATATATGTGTAAAGATTTTTTAATTTATTAGGATAGTTTTTAATTTCATTTATGATTGGAGGGAATACGATATCTAAAGCTTCAAATAAAGAATATTCGTGTCTGCAAATGAATGTTTCTAAAGTTCTGCTTAAGTCTTGTGAATCACTACCATCTTTAACGAGTGGAATTCCAACCATTTTGGCCTCGTCGCGTAGTTTAGCTATGGTGTTAATTTCTCCGTTATGACCTAGTGCACTGAAGGGTTGTACACGGAAAAAGCTTGAAAGAGTATTAGTTGAATAACGATTGTGTCCTAAAGTCATTGTTGACGCTACAAGGGGATGAGCTAAATCATGATAATATTTTGGAAGGATATCTCCAGCCCCCATAACTTTGTATACAGCGTGGAATTGGCTTAATGATGCGATGTGAATCTGGTTGTTTTCTTCTATGGTATGAGTTAGTTTAAATAAGGTTTTGGATAATTCTTTCTGATTAGCGTTTTCACTTATACAAGCTACTTGCCAAAAGATAGGGTTTTCTTGAATTGCAATTGGGCCTAATGCGTGTGGATTATGAACTTGAGTACTTTCGAAAATAATAGTTAATCCTTGATGTAGAAATTTTTCTTTAATTTCTGTTTGTAATTTAGAGGAATCTGCTGTTCTGCTTAAGAAAAAATGTCCTACTACAAAGCCATCTGAATCAACAATATTTTCTTGAATACCAACATTTTGAAGTTTGTTTTTCCAGAGCAACCTAGGAATATCGATGTGAATACCAACACCATCGCCTTCACCGTTAATAAATCCAGCACGATGATTCATTTTGACAAGAGCATCAATGCAGGCAAATATATTTTCGCGCGTAGGAACTCGCTTTTTTTCTATACATGAAACAATTCCACAGGCATCGTGTTCTTGATTTTGAAAATTTGTAAATAAGCTTGGGCTCCATCGTTGAGTCATATTGATCGGCATGAATAAGGAATGACCTTATTTTGTGCCACTCACCTCCTAAAATATATTGTCTTTTAAATTTTTTAACAAAAGGAGCAGAATAAAGTTAGATATTGTGACTTTATCTAAAAATTCAAAAAATGAGCAGAAAAGTTGTAGCATAATAATATCATCTTAATTTTCAGAAATCAATTATTTATACAATAATATGGATAAATATTTTTTTGGTGAATTTGTGAATGCTTTTCTAGAAATGTAATATGTAAGCGGTTACACACTAAAGTGAAAGGAATCCTCAAAGCTAAAACCGCTTTGAGGATGCATAAATAATGTATAAAATTAACCTTTTAGCTGTAACTTTGAAAAGGTTATTGATTTAAGCTTGTAAAGCTTGGAATGCTTTTTCTACAGCTGAAATCGTATATTCAATATCTTCTTCTGTATGAGCAGTTGTTAAAAACCATGCTTCATATTTAGATGGGGCTAAATTAATTCCTTGATTCAACATAAGCTTGAAGAATTTAGCAAATGTTTCTCCGTCTGTATTTTCTGCTTGATTGTAGTTATATACTTTCTCTGTTGTAAAGTAGATCGTTAATGCGCCTTTTAGTCGATTGATAGTAATAGGAGTATTATATTTTTTAGCAGCAGATAAAATTCCTTCTTCTAGAATTTTTCCTAAGCGATCAAGTTCATCGTATACTCCTTTTTGTTTTAATACTTCTAAGCATGCGATTCCAGAAAGAATCGATGCTGGATTTCCAGCCATTGTACCTGCTTGATATGCAGGACCTAGCGGTGCGACGCTATCCATTATTTCTTTTGTGCCACCGTAGGCTCCGATTGGTAAACCTCCACCAATAATTTTACCTAACGCTGTTAAGTCTGGTTTGACATTTAGCAAATCTTGAGCTCCTCCATACATGAAACGGAATGCTGTAATGACTTCATCATAAATAACAAGAGCTCCTGCTTCATGTGCTAATTCATTGATTGCTTCTAGGAAACCAGGTACAGGCTCAACGATACCAAAATTACCTACGATTGGTTCAACTAATACAGCAGCAATTTCATTGCCCCATTTATCCAATGCTTCTTTAAATGGTTCAATATCGTTGAATGGTACCGTGATAACTTCTTGAGCAATACTTTTAGGAACACCGGCTGAATCTGGTGTTCCTAATGTTGATGGGCCAGATCCTGCTGCTACAAGTACTAAGTCAGAATGGCCATGATAACAACCAGCAAACTTAATAATTTTGTCTCTTCCTGTATAAGCTCTAGCTACTCGTATAGTTGACATAACTGCTTCTGTCCCTGAGTTAACAAAACGGACTTTGTCCATACTAGGGATCGCTTCTTTTAACATCTTGGCAAATGTAATTTCATGCGGAGTAGGTGTTCCGTAAAGTACGCCGTTTTCAGCAGCAGCTGTAATAGCCTTTGTGATATGAGGATGAGCATGTCCTGTAATAATCGGTCCGTATGCTGCTAAATAATCAATGTATTTATTGCCATCTACGTCCCAAAAATAAGCTCCTTTTGCTTTTTCCATTGTCACAGGTGAGCCTCCACCTACAGCTTTATATGATCGTGATGGGCTGTTTACACCTCCGACGATATGTTCAAGAGCTTCGGTATGTAGCATCTCTGTTTTGGTAAAATTCACAATTAATCCTCTCCTAATTATAAAGTCTATAAATTATTCATAATTTTGTTTATACCACTCCGAATGACGAAAGATTAAACTTCTATACATAGAAAAATGGAAGAAGTATAAGTGATGATAAACAATAATATGAATTTGGTTGGTTTGATTATCTATCAGCATGGGAGTATGACAAAGTAGATAATCACAATAGAAACCAATCGGTTTATCTACTAATCTCTGAGGAAGTATGCCCTTGCAGATTAAAGATTCACTTTATTGTACCATTATTAATCAGAAATTATGACAATTCATATAGGTTTGTAACAATATAGAAAGAAACAATTTTTGTAACTTCCTTTCAAGATTAAGAATTTTAGCAGTTAAGAATCATGATATTTTTTTCTGCTCATTTCATAAAAATGGACATAGCTGAGTAAAGTGTAATATAGGTTTGAAGTGAGGGATGAAAATGGTTTTTTATCTGCTGATAGCTGCTGTTATTTTTTGTATGATTATGAGTATTAAAGCTATTTTTACTCCAATAGAAGCGGGGACACACAAAGTATCGGTTACTCATTTTCTTTGGTTGATTTTATTGTATGGAACAATCTGTATTGGTTTTGCTTTGCTTTATTTAATGTTTGAAATGAAAGATATGAACGTCATATTAGATCATGGTCTCCAAATTAGCGGTAATTTTTTTTTAAAACTTGAAACGTCATTTTATTTCAGTGCAATGACTATGTTTTCGGTAGGATACGGCGAGCTCATTCCAATAGGTTTAGGAAGATTTCTGGCTACTATTCAAGCGTTTGTTGGATATACATTACCGGCAGCATTTTTTGTAAGGACAGTTATTGACTTTGAACACGTTAATAAATGATGATTCGTGGATTTGAAAGGAAAGCAATTATTTTGTACTCTATGAGTAATACGTATTTTTAATAGGAGGATAAAATAATGACTGTTGAAATAGGAAGTAATGTAGCGAATCTTCCATTACCTGCTAGTGATGGAAATGAGGTTAAGCTGTCTGATTATATTGGTAAAAATATTGTTTTGTATTTTTATCCAAAAGATATGACACCAGGATGTACAACAGAAGCTTGTGATTTTCGTGATTTTTATAAAGATTTTTCAGATGTTAATGCAGTTATAGTTGGGGTAAGTACGGATTCGATAAATCGACATGAAAAATTTGTTGAGAAATACCAACTACCTTTTGTCTTACTAGCTGATGAAAATCATCAATTGGCAGAAATGTTTAATGTATGGAAATTGAAAAAAAACTTTGGGAAAGAGTATATGGGAATCGAGCGTTCTACCTTCATTATCGATAAGAATGGAAATGTAGTTAAAGAATGGAGGAAAGTAAAAGTAAAAGGCCATGTTGAGGAAGCTTTACAATATATAAAAGAAAATTTATCTTAAAGGCTATTGTCATATTCATAAAATGAGCTTTTCCATATACTAAAAGAGAACAAGGACACCTCCTCAGATGTTTTAAAGCTCAATAAAAGGGTGTGATACAAAAGATGAGCTTTTGTATCACACCCCTTCTTTTATTAGTGTGTCGAAATAGAAAGGCTCATTCCATTTGTATCAGCAGCTTAAACGATGTGTTTTGGAAATACATATCGCTTGGATTTCCTTGAAATTTTTCTACAGATGTTAAGATTGTTAACTCCCGAGAAAAAAGAATGATTGTTTATCCTCGAATTTTTTTCGACGATTACTACACTTTTGCCTATGGATACAATAATGAAATTATTAACATTCAAGATATGATGATATGATTAGTGAAGATAATTGAATGAAAAACGTCTAAAAAAGCATATTTTTTAGGTGGAAAAAATAATGTAAATAAGGGGAGTGTTTTTATGAAAATTTATACGAAAAGTGGAGATAAAGGAACAACTTCATTGGTTTACGGACAAAGAGTGTCGAAAACAGATGTAAGGGTAGATGCTTATGGCACTTGTGATGAGGCAAATTCATTGATTGGATTAGCTCTTAGCTATATACGTAATGAATCATTTAAAGATAAAGAAGAAGTTGAAAAAGTATACCATAAAATCCAAACAGAATTATTTCATGTAGGTGCTGAACTAGCCACGCCTTCAGGTAAAAAGGTTCATTGGAAACTTGAAGAAGAGCATATAATAAATATGGAAAAGGTTATTGATGCATGGGACGCTCAATTGCCTGTATTAACGAATTTTGTATTACCTGGTGGTCATCCTAGTGGTGCAGCTTTTCATACTGCAAGAACTGTTATTAGACGTGCAGAGCGCTGTGCAGTTGCAATCGATCATGAAGTAAATCCATTAGTCTTGTCTTATCTGAATCGTTTATCTGATTTACTTTTCGTAACGGCTAGATTTGTAAATTATCAACTAAATTGCTCAGAACCTACTTTACATGATAATGAATAATTGACAAATAAGTGAATAAGAGATTACACTAATTATAAATATTATAAAGTAATAATATCTTCAAAATAAAACATTATTAAAAGGAGGTGCATGACGATGGCACATTTAAAAGAAGCATTGGATATTTTGAAAAAGTCTAGTGTTAGAATAACACCTCAGCGTCATGCGATACTTGAGTATCTTATTGACTCAATGTCCCATCCTACCGCTGATGAAATTTATAAAGCGCTAGAAGGTAAATTTCCTAACATGAGTGTTGCTACTGTTTATAATAATTTACGTGTGTTTCGAGAAGCTGGATTAGTTAAAGAATTAACTTACGGTGATTCATCTAGTCGTTTTGATTTTACAACTTCAGATCATTATCATGTGATTTGTGTAAAATGTGGTACAATAGTTGATTTTCATTACCCAGGCTTAGATGAAGTGGAGCAGCTTGCTTCGCATGTAACAGGATTTAAGGTATTTCAACATCGTATGGAAGTTTACGGAGAATGTCCAAGTTGTTTAGCAAAAGAGGCTCATTAAAAAGTTGGCGTTTATAACCGCCAACTTTACTAAATAAACAGAATATATATAATAATGAATTTTTTGTCTTTCTTAAATTAAACTTGCCATGCATGATAGCTCTTGCACGGCTTTTTTATTTGTATCATAGGTTTAAGATTTATCCATCTTTTCTTTTTCTATTATAGGAAGCTTTAAATTCTTTTCCTTCTAAATCTTTATCAAGTGTTAATGGTTTATTACAATACATACACATATCTACTCTTCCTAATATCTTCGTTACTTTTTGGCAGTTTGGACAAACTACCTGAACAGTTGTAGTTGATAACATTCCTATCCAAAAATAAACGACGGTACTTGCTATAATACAAAGTAGTCCAATTACCATAAAAATGGTCATTATTATAGGAGAATTTTTAAAAAAGACTCCTCCATACATGATAATAATTCCTATAAAAATTAAACTAAGAGCAAAAGTTCTGATTTTGTTAATTTTACTGGATCGTTTAGCCATTTTCATCCCCCTTTAATTAGTAAATATACCATAAATTGATAATTTTGGTTTAGAAATTGAATTTAGAAAACATTTGTCGAAATTTGTTGAAATTAAAAGCAGGAATTATAATGTTCATGTAGAAAACATTAAAACTAGCAAAACTATTTGGAGGGAATAAGTTATGGAGGATATATTACGCCCAATTTATCAAGAAAGGGCTAGTTCATCTGCTACTTTAGGGATATTGTTAATTGAGAAAAAAGGTTTTGATTTAGATATAACGGATTTTTTTGATTATGTATTGCTAGTAATTACTCAAAATGATGATTCTGAAATTCACGTAAAGCACTACTCTTATCTGGATAAAAAAGCAGCATTATACGTAGTATCTATAAAGCGAATAAAAGAGTGGCTCATGTTAGGAAGTAATAAAAAATTAACAGCATGGTTACATAATGGAAAGATCGTTTTTGACCGAAATGATAGTATTGCATCATTAAAACAGGAAATAATGGATTTTCCGTTTTACGGTAGAAAATTAAAAAAAGGCTTAGAGTTTGCTAAATTAATTAGACGCTATGAGGATGGAAAATCTTTTTTTGATAACGGTCATTTTCTTGATGCATACAATCATATAGTTCATTCTTTACATCATTTAGCACGATTAGAAATAATTGAAAATGGTTTCTATCCAGAGGTAACTGTATGGGAACAAGTTAAGCATATCGAACCGCAAATTTATAAGTTGTATGAAGAGCTAATAACGAGTGATGAGTCTTTAGAGAAAAGATTAGAATTATTATTTTTAGCGAGCGAGTTTTTAATCTATTCTCGTACTGAGGCGGGTTCACAACATTTATTAGAGGTGTTAGCTAGTAAAACAGAACCGTGGGCAATTTCGGAAATGTTTGATCATCCAGACTTGAAGCATTATGCTGTTGATCTTGTTGTTATGTTAGAATACTTAATTGATAAGAGGTTTATAGAAGTGTCTAATATTGAGACAAAAGGTAATGATATTTATCATAGGCAATATAAGGTTAAATAATATAATCTTTTTTTGAAAAAATTATTGACCGATAGTTAAAACGATGATAAAGTATAACAAGTCGCTAAGGTGTTGCGGCAAAATGCATATATCATCATGAAACTTACAATAAAAACTTTTTCAAAAGTTGTTGACAGTTTCAAGGGGTAGATGTTATATTAAAAAGGTCGCTTTTTCAAAAAAAGCTTAGAAACTTTTTCAAAAAAAAGTATTGACAAGAAACGAGCTGAAATGGTAATATTAAAAAGCTGTTTCGAACAAATGTTCTTTGAAAACTAAACAAGACAACACGTCAACGTTAATTCTAAATGAAGTTTCAACTTGATTGAAACAAACTATTTTATGAGCAAGTCAAACACTTTTTGGAGAGTTTGATCCTGGCTCAGGACGAACGCTGGCGGCGTGCCTAATACATGCAAGTCGAGCGAACGGAGGAGAGCTTGCTCTCCGAAGTTAGCGGCGGACGGGTGAGTAACACGTGGGCAACCTGCCTATAAGACTGGGATAACTCCGGGAAACCGGGGCTAATACCGGATGGTTCTTTT
>NZ_CAPG01000054.1:0-32513 GCF_000321185.1 Bacillus sp. AP8 | reverse complement strand
GTCCATAGCCTTTTTTAAGATTTCATTCTCTTCTTTTAGACGAAGTATCTCTTTTTGCATTTGTTTCCAATCGTTTGGTGTCACTTCTTTTTCATCAACTGTCGCAACAGGAGAATAGGTTTTAATCCATTTATAAATGGTGACTTCAGAAACGCCATATTCGCTACTTAATTCTTTCACTGGTTGTCCAGAACGATACAACTCGACCACCATTTTCTTAAATTCTTCATTATATTTTTGTTTCATCACGGACACTCCTTTTGTAAGCACATTTTATCGACTTAACTTAGTTGTGTCCATGGAAATATACTAACACCATATAATATCTAATGATTCTAGTATATTAAATTAGAGTAGTCAATCATCTATATTACTTCCTTTTATCCAACTAAGTGCGCCTATTTGAAAAATGTAATGTGAGTAGCTGTTAAATGTTATAAAAATTCATAACAGTTTTTTGGACTAATAAATATAAAAGCATTTTTTAAAAAATCAAAAAGGACCAGCTTCCCCCTAGCTGGTCCTTCAAACCCCTTTGCTTCCATTATCTATCTTTCTATTTATATAATATTTGGTTTGTTTTACACCAATCAATTATAAATTAAGTTACTAAATTAAGCGTTTTGTTTAGAACTTTCTTCTATAAGCATTGTTCCATTTTTTGCTAAATTGATATGCATAGAAAATGCTTTTTCAAGGTTATGAGGTGTATGTCCACCTAATGCTAAAGCTTCAGTGTAATATTCCCAAAGTTGATCTTTATACATTGGATGTACACAGTTCTCAATAATCACTTCAACTCGTTGTCTTGGCGCAAGACCGCGTAGGTCAGCATATCCTTGTTCCGTAACAATTACATCCACATCGTGCTCAGTATGGTCAACATGTGGTACGAAAGGTACAATTGATGAGATTTTACCGCCTTTTGCGATTGATTTAGTTACGAAAATTCCGATGCGTGCGTTACGTGCGAAATCTCCAGAACCACCAATTCCGTTCATCATTTTAGTTCCAGAAACGTGTGTTGAGTTAACATTTCCATAAATGTCTAACTCAAGAGCTGTATTGATTGCAATTAAGCCCATACGACGAATTAGTTCTGGATGGTTTGAAATTTCTTGTGGGCGTAAAACGATTTTGTCTGCGTATTTATCGAAGTTTTCGAATACTGTTTTTGTTTTTTCTTCAGATAAAGTAAATGAAGAACCTGAAGCAAATTTAACTTTGCCAGCATCCATTAAATCGAACATAGCATCTTGAAGTACTTCAGAATATACTTCTAAATCTTTAAACTCAGAATCTAGCATACCATCTAAAACAGCGTTTGCAACTGAACCAACTCCTGATTGAAGAGGCGCAAGTTTTTCTGTTAGATTACCTTTTTTAATTTCTTCACGTAAGAAATCTAGTAAATGATTTGCCATTTGTTTAGTTTCTTCATCTGGTGCTACCATTGCTGATGGAGAATCTGGCCAATCTGTAATAACAATTCCTCTAACTTTACTAATATCTAAAGCAATACCTTTTGAACCAATTCGATCAGAAGGTTTTTCAATTGGAATAGCTTTACGAACTCCTTGCTCTTCTGGTGTATATATATCGTGAAGACCTTCTAATGCGAGTGGTTGTGCTAAATTGATTTCGATAATAATGTTTTTGGCATGTTGTGCAAAAATGGCGTTATTCCCTACAGAAGTTGTTGGAATAAGCATTCCATCTTCAGTGATTGCAACCGCTTCCAAGATAGCAAAATCAATTCCGTCTGTAATTGTGTTTTGACGAATCATTTCTGATAACTGAGATAAATGAGAGTCAATATAATTCATATTTCCTGAGTTAATGCTTTTTCTCATAATTGGATCTGCTTGAAATGGAGAACGCTTATTAACAATTCCTGCTTCAGCTAAGATAGTGTCTACTTCTGCTCCAAGTGAAGCACCTGTAAGTACGTTAACTTTAAAATCATCGCCTTTTGCAAGTTTTACTAATGCATGAGGTACAGCCTTAGCGTCTCCGCATTTAGTAAATCCACTTAACCCTAACGTCATTCCGTTTTGAATCCATGATGCAGCCTCTTCAGCTGTTACAATTTTATCTTGTAACCGAGGGTCTCTAATACGGTCAGTGTTAGTTTTCATCTTCCATCCCTCTTTCATAAATAGTATGAATATTGTAACTTGTTTTGTTCAAAAGATAGACAAAAACGGATACGATTAGCAAAAAGAACGCTGAAGCAGAAAATACGAATGATAAAGTAGTAATTTTCAGAAAGATAGGAGTTTTCTGAAATAACTAGAGTAAGATTGGCTTACTGGAATACGCGTTCCATCTGTCATAGATAGGACAAAAGTTGAGTGCGTATCGGGATAGATTTCTTTTATTTGATTTACATTGACGATGTATGAACGATGACATCTTATAAAGGATTCTTTAGGAAGAATAAACTCAAATTCTTGTAAAGTATATTTATGTGTTCCGGTGTGTTGTTCAGAAATAACGAATGTTTTTCTTTCTTTAGCTTCTAGATAAATAACTTGATGAAAAGGGATTGGTACCCATCCATCATTTGATTTAACTGTAACAACTGCTTTCCCTTGAGTCATTGAAGGATAAACGGCTGTCACACAACCTTGAAGCTCTCCATCTCGATAAAATGGTATAGCTTCTCCATCATAAGGAATTCCAAAAACGTCCTTGTTAATAAATTCTGAAACCCTTTTTTGTGTACTTAAAGCTTTATGCGTAATGGTTCCTTTTTTAATCGGATCTCCAGGTTTAATCTTTAAATCGATTCTCTTACTTGGACGATAATAAATGTAATTCTCTTTATTGGAAACAACAATGGATATTTCATCAGAAAAAAGTTCCCCTATAACATTTAAAAATGAATCCACAGATAATTTATCCATGTTCCCCTCCCCTTTGCAAATAAATACTTACTATCTATTCTATTTTATTCTTTTTTTAATATAGTTTCTAATTATGTGACTTGAAAAAAACGTTTTTTTTCAAAATAGAGATTTAACAGACTTTTAAAAGGTGATTTGAAAGGTTGTATAGTAGATTTAGATATGGTATTCATTATTATGGATATACTTTTTTGTATTTTGGTGCACAATATTGTATCTCTATTTTCTCATATTTCCTTAAAGTTTACATTTTTCTATAAGAGCAACTAAAAAAATTCTTTTCTTTACAGTATATAAATAAAACAATCGGTAAAATCACAGAAAAATTATAGAATCGATGAACATTATGCAAGGAGAGCTTAGATGAAGAAAACTGATATATGCAAATGTGGTAGAGAGTTAATTCAAACTGATACAAAGCCCATATGGGTTTATTGTGAAAACCCGTATTGTGACTATGTTGTTATGCACGGCGATTGGTTAGTAGATCGTATTTTTAGAAGCTTTAGTCAAAATAAATTTGCTAAGGATGGACCGAAAAAAGGCTATTATTTGGGAAGTCCAATGGAGATTAAGATTACGGATATTAAAAAAAATTACAAGGAACGATAGATTGAGAAAGTCAATGGTTCCTTGTATATGAATGAAAAGACGTTGATAAAAATAGATTAGCTCCGAGAGTTAGTACATAAAGTCCTAAATTCTCGGAGCTAATCTTTCTTATGGAGTCATCTCCAAAAGCTAGCTTACATAAAGTTTACAGAAGTCGTTTGATCAGTAAATACTTTTGATTCTTTAGGCGTCGTTTCAGCAATTACTCTACCATTTCTTACGGAATATAGTACTTCCGCTTGAAGTCGTAATGCATGATAGCCATCCGTAGCGTTTAATACAATAAAGTTTGCAGGATTTCCTTCTGAAATTCCATATTCGTCTAGTTCAAGTGCTTTGGCACTGTTATTTGTAACGAATCGCAAGCTGTTTGCAATATCACTATATCCCATCAACTGAGAAGCATGTAATCCCATGTGTAATACTTGAAGCATATTGCCATTACCAATTGGATACCAAGGATCCATGATGTCGTCATGACCAAAGCAAACATTTAAGCCGTTTTGATCTAATTCTTTCACACGTGTTAATCCACGACGTTTTGGATACGTATCAAAGCGTCCTTGTAAGTGGATATTGACTAAAGGGTTTGCAACGAAGTTCATCTGGGCTAATCCTAAAACACGCATTAGTTTGTAAGTATAAGCGTCATTGTATGAGCCCATTGCCGTAGTATGACTAGCAGTAACACGACCTTGATAATCATTATGAATGGTTTCACGAGCTACTACTTCAAGATGACGTGATTGTTCATCATCAATTTCATCACAATGAATATCAATAGATTTGTCATATTTCATTGCTAATTTAAATAAGTCACGAATGGACTGGACACCGTCGTCACGTGTGAATTCAAAATGAGGAATACCACCGACTACATCAGCACCCATTTTCATTGCTTCTTCTAGCAATTCAAGTCCGTTAGGGAATGAGATGATTCCTTCTTGAGGAAATGCGACAATTTGCAAATCAACGAATTGTTTCATTTCTTCTTTCACTTCAAGCATTGCTTCTAATGCGATTAGTGAAGAATCTGTTGTATCCACATGTGTACGAACATGACCAATTCCATTGGCAATTTGCCACGTTAACGCTTTTTTGGCACGTTCTTTAACATCTTCTTTTGTTAAAAATTCTTTGCGTTCAGACCAGCGTTGAATACCCTCAAATAGTGTTCCACTTTCATTCCAACGTGGCTGTCCAGCAGTTAACGTTGTGTCTAAATGAATATGAGGTTCTACGAATGGAGCACTTACTAATTTCCCTTTTAAATCTGTTACTTCACAGTTATCATACTTACTAGAACCAGCTTCGATAATTTTTGAAAATCGACCATTTTCTACAATAATGTCCCATAATCCTTCTTTACCGAAAATTGAAGCATTAGCCCACGTTTTCATAATATATTTCTTCCTCCTCAGATATTTCAGATACGACAGATGTTTTCATTAATTTTACTGCAATGAAATAAATAGTTCCTGATGTTAATAGTGTATTTATTGGAGAAATACCAGGTAATGTTAGTCCTGCTATAACACCAGTAGCCCATGCTATTACGGCAGGAATATGAATATTCTTAATCTCTGCTTTTTCATAATTAATGTATGTTCTCTTTTGAACAAAAAAGTAGTCTACAATAATAATTGCACCAATTGCTGGAAGTGTAGAACCTAGGAAGGTTAACCAACTTACGAAGTTGTTATATAACCAAACAGCTAATATTGTACCTATCGTTCCATTAATCATAACCATAATTACTTTTGGCTTTTTAAACATTGTGGCAAAACCAAGCCCAGAGGCATAAAGTGCATTATCATTTGTTGTCCAAATGTTTAATCCAAGAACGAGAATAGCTGGTAAAATTAAGTTTTGAGTGATCATAACATCGAATATATCGTTATGACCTGTTGAAATTGTTCCAATTGCTCCAAATAAGAACATAAGAGTGTTACCTAAGAAAAAGGCAATAATAGTAGTAATAACAGCTTGTTTTCCTGTTTTAGCATAACGAGCAAAGTCAGGTGTTAAAGTTCCACCACTGATAAATGAACCAATTGTAATGGTTAATGCAGCTGCAATAGTTAGAGAAGAGCCTGGGGTATATGCTAATAGTGCATCCATTCCTCCCATGTCTTGTACTGCATTTCCAGCACTTATTGTTCCTAAGATAGCAATTGCCGGAACAGCAACCATACTTAAAATAGTTAATGCCTTCATTCCAAAGTAAGCTGTAACCGTCATAAGAATTCCAAATGTCACAACAAGTATAGCTAACGGTATACCGGATAATTTATGAACTGGGTATGCGAACATTCCAATACCAACACCGAACCATCCAACTTGTGTAGCACATAACATAAATGAGCTAATGTAAGATCCTTCTTTTCCAAATGAATATTGTGCTAATAAGTGAGTCGATAAACCTGTTTTAGCTGCAATATAGCTTAAAGATCCTGTAAATAACCCCAAAATAATATTTCCGAGTAAAATGATTCCCAATAGTTCTTTAAAAGTCAATCCTTCGCCTAGAGATCCACCTGCCCACATACTGGCAGAGAAAAATGTAAATCCAAGCATAACTGCTAACATTTTAATGAAGCTATTTCTCTTTCCTAATGGTACAGATTGAAACGAGTAATCTTTATCTTTTATTTGCATTGTTTTTTCCTCCCAAGTTTGATTAAGCTTGGTGAGCATAAAAAAACCACTTGCCCTTATGTGACAAGTGGATTTATGTTAGAAATAAACGTGTTTATCCTAAAAAATGATACACGGAATCTAAACAAAATTATCGCCCACCTTGTCAGCCTCTCTGGACTGTACTTAAAGGTATATACATTAAAACTATTGTTATATTAGCAAAATGTTTTTGGGAAACCAATGGTAATTGATAGCAATGTATGTAGGCGATAATAGTAGTATCTCAATTTTTCCATATATCATGCAGATTACTTTAATTTTACTTATAATTTGTAACTATTATATGGTAATTAAAAAAAGCTGATTCAAAGAAAGATTTTGAATTTGCAACTGTGGAGAAAATTAAAACTGTAAATTAACATCTCCATCATTAGCGATTACTTCTAATTTATTATTACTTGGATTGTTTTTTACGGCAGAGCCTTCATATTGATTATTTCCTACAGAAATGTCACCATATTTATTTACTATAGAATAACTTATATCAGCTTCATCATTATTTAGAAATAACTCTACATCTCCGTACTTCGCCACTATTTTTGAAGTTCCTAGTAAACTTCCATTCACTGCAATATTTCCTGAATTACTTTGAAGATCTAATCCATTTGTTTTTATTTGGTTTAAATCAATATCTCCGTATTGATTATTTAATATAAAATTCTTTGATGTCACATTTATAAAATCTGCATCTCCATCATGATTATTAACGTTTAGCTGATCATAGGATAGGTTATTAGCAGCAATATCTCCATACTGATTAATGATATGAAGGGTATGGCCTTTTACATTTTTTAAATCTACATCTCCATCATTTATATGAATCGTGAAATCCTTACTATTCACATTATTAAGTTGAACGTCTCCATAAAGATTAGCAACATTCATCGTTTTAGTTGTTATATCATTTAAGTCTAAATCTCCGTCATTTATATTGATTTTGAAAGAGTCGCTTTTTATACCATCTATAGATAAGTCACCATATTTATTAGTAAGATTAACATCTGAGAAACTGGTATCTTTTGAAATATAAAGTTTTATGTTTGTTTGAAAAATATTAAAATTTAAATTGAAATTCACTATAAACTTAGTTGGATTGCTTTGTTCTTTTAATAAAAGTGTCCCATTTTTTACTTCGTGAGTTACACTATTATCCGCATAACGTTGGATCTCTAGTTTGTATTCCGTTGATGGGATAATCTCAACGTTGGCATCGTTTAGTTCAGCTTGAATATTTGTGAAATCTGTTAATGTGAATGATTCGCTAACACGTTCTTTTTCTTCGAAAATTTTCAAGCCTTTACCATTGCTTACAATGGTGAGCTTTGCACCTGAAAAATAGCCAATTGAAGCAATAAGGAGACCGAAGACAATCATACAACTAGTGATAATGACAGTTATTTTTTTCATGATAGTCTCTCCTTTTTATTTGATGTCAATCTATCAAAAAGCTTCTTCATAGATTTTGCCAGTCCTCTACTAGCGCTTTTTACGACCAAAATTAATGGAGAAAATAATAATATACCTACTCCAGATGCTGTCATTCCAATACCTATAAAGAATAACGAGGTAGGGATATGCTGCGTAATTAGTGTAACGCCTCCTGCTATACTCATTAGTCCTCCTATAGTAAGAGCGATGTTTAAGCTAAAGAAAATAACGATAAATACAAAGCATCCAAGAATGCATAGGATGATAAAACAAACAATCAAAAGCGCTATTGGTATTGCAATAGGTGAAGCGAAAATGGCTAATAGAATAAACCATATCGCTGAAATACCTTTTTTGGTGGATTCAGGATGGTTGTGTAAATCTTTCACAGCATAATCGGCTAAGATTTGAGAAGCGACATGTGAGGGAGTTCCCAGCTTATCAATTGTTTCATCAACATGTTCCTCTCCAACGTCTTCGAAGTATTCTGAGTAATATTCTAGTGCGGCATCGATTTCTTCTTTTGGCAATTTTTTTAATTTTTGCTGGAGTTCATTTAAATATTTTTCCTTAGTCATCACCTAAACCTCCTAACAACACATGATCAATCTTGTGTTTATATTCATTCCATTCACTTACTAATTGTTCATATTTTAAACGTCCACTCTCCGTGATTTTGTAATATCGTCGATTTCTACCTTGAAATGGTTGATCATACGTAGATAAGTAATCTCCTTTTTGTAGCCTTCTCAATACGGGATATAAGGTTGACTCTGAAATGTCCATGACTTCACGAACTTGTTGAGTCAGAGAATAGCCATAGGCATCTTCTTTAGCTAACACTGCTAGAACACAGGCATCAAGTAACGCAGAACCAAGTTGAAATGCCATATTTCCACCTCCAAAGAATTACATTATATTAAAAATTATATTATATGTTGTATAGTATTATTGGTTATATTATATGGCGTATAATATTATTCGTCAACATACGAATAAAAACGCTCAAATAATAGTGATATTTATAGCATATTTTCTTCGTAGTTTTTGAAAAAATCCTAAGTTTATTTGAAAGTCACTTTTTAGAGAGTATTTGTTAGTTATCAAACGCAGTACATTTTCATTAATTTGAGTTTGCTATGATTAAAACAGGCATTTTACATATTACTTTGTCATCGTATGACACATATAAATACAGGGAATATGTGAAAGGAGGTCAGTAAAAATGAGTACAGAGATGATGCTTTCCTTAGTTCCAGGAAAAATTTATAGAATTGATCGTGGAGGTCCTGAATCAAGGATTGGAAGACTTGTAAGTGTTAAATCTGATTATTTTACCGTATTAACACAAGAAGATGACCTAGTATTCTATCAACCACACCATATTAAAAGTATTACTGAGAATACGAATCAAGGATTTCAGTTAAACTCTGATTTTCCTAGTAATCTTAAGTTTAGAGCACCTAGATGTTTTAATAGTGTTTTAGATTGCCTAGTAAATTATCAAGTAAAAGTGAATCGTGGTGGAAAAGAAAGTGTTGAAGGGCGTCTTGAGTCAGTAAGAAATGGATTTATTACGATTTCTTCTAATGATGAATCGATTCGTATATCTTTATTTCATATTCGGAATATTAGCTATGAAATGAATCAAGGTCGTAGAGGAAAAGAGGAAAGTGGCAATAAGCGAGAAAGTAAGAATAAGCAAGAATCGCGTGGACAAGCTAGAAATAGAAACAGAGATAGAAAGAAAAATAGATAATTTCATAGTTATTCTTTAATTTGTCGCTTCAATATTTTCTAGAAGCGACAAATCATTAATGGAATAAATGGACAAGTATAGAGTTTTTATATCTAGGTATGTATCATAAGAAATTGCTATTGAGTGCTGTTCGAGAACAGTTTCGGAAAGGAGGGGGGAAATATTGAATAAATTGTTTTCAACATTACTAGGAGAAGTAGTACAATTAGAACTATCTAGAAAAAATGTTGTAGTAGGAACCTTGATTGATTTTGGAAGTGATCTGATCGTTGTTTACAATGGAAATGATTATATATATATGCCAATTTTTCATATGAAAAATATAAAACTAGTTGAAAAAATAGAAGACGAAATAATGGCACCAATGGAGTTACCTAGTATTAGCGTGGATGAAAACTTATCATTAAGAAAAGCACTTACATTAGCAAAAGGTACGTTTGTAGAAATCTATGTCACTAATGAACAAACGTTACATGGATATATTACAAGTATTATGAATAACTATTTTGTTTTTTACTCTCCAATATACAAAACGATGTTTATAACGTTAAATCATCTTAAATGGCTAATTCCTTATAAAAATAACCAAAAACCGTACGGGTTAAGTAATCAAGACTTTCCACTTCAGCCAGCTTATTTAACATTAGCGAGAACATTTGAAGTTCAAATTGAAAAACTAAAAAATGAAGTTGTCATGTTTAACCTAGGAGAAAACAATAATGTAATTGGTAAAGTAAATAATGTTGAATCGAATATTATTGAACTACAAACAGCAAAAAATCCCCCAATCTATTTAAATATCCATCACATTAAAACCGTTCATAAAGCATAGGAAAGCGGAAAATAAATCAAAAAAGGGGTGCTAAAAAGTTTTGCTTTTTAGCACCCCTCATTTAATAGATTGGAATGGTGTATCCTTTTTTCAGTTTTACTATAATATACCTTGTGCCATCATAGCATCGGCAACTTTTAGGAAGCCAGCGATATTAGCACCGATAACAAGATTTCCTGGATAGCCGTATTCTTCTGCAGCTTGGATACTGTTGCGATAAATATTTGTCATAATACCTTGTAATTTTGAATCTACTTCTTCGAAAGACCAAGGCATTCTCATGCTATTTTGAGCCATTTCTAATGCTGATACTGCTACACCACCAGCATTAGCCGCTTTTGCTGGTGCAAAAAGAACTTGGTTATTTATGAATACCTCAACTGCTTCAAGAGTTGAAGGCATGTTAGCTCCTTCACCAATGGCTTTAACACCATTAGCAACTAGTACTTTAGCAGAATCTCCGTCAATTTCATTTTGTGTAGCACATGGAAGAGCAATGTCACAAGGGATTGACCAAATTCCAGAACAGCCTTCATGATATTCTGCATGCGGATGAATGTTTACATATTCTTGAATTCTTTTTCTTTCGACTTCTTTTAGTTGTTTTACCGTATCAAGGTTAATACCTTTAGGATCAACAACATACCCATTAGAGTCACTACATGCAATTACTTTAGCGCCAAGTTGACTAGCTTTTTCAATCGCATAAATTGAAACGTTTCCTGATCCAGAAACAATAACTGTACTACCGTTAAAGCTTAAACCTTGGTCTTTTAGCATTTCTTCAACAAAATATACTGTACCGTAACCTGTTGCTTCTGTTCTTGCTAAGCTACCACCATATCCTAGGCCTTTACCAGTTAACACACCTGCAGTAAAGTCCCCACGTAGTCTTTTGTATTGGCCAAACATATAACCGATTTCACGAGCACCAACACCAATATCACCTGCTGGAACATCCGTATCTGGTCCGATATATCTACATAATTCAGCCATGAAGCTTTGTGTGAATCGCATAATTTCTCGATCTGATTTTCCTTTAGGATCAAAGTCAGATCCACCTTTACCTCCACCGATTGGTTGACCAGTTAATGAATTTTTAAAGATTTGTTCAAAACCTAAAAATTTGATAATACTTGCATTTACTGAAGGATGGAATCGAATACCGCCTTTATAAGGACCAATATTACTGTTAAATTGTACTCGGAAACCACGGTTTACTTGAACTTTACCTTGATCATCAACCCAAGGTACTCTAAATGTAATCATTCGTTCAGGCTCTGAAATTCTTTCAAGAACTCCATTTTCCATGTATTGAGGGTGTTTGGCGAAAACAGGAATTAATGAATCGAAGATTTCTTTGACTGCTTGATGAAATTCACTTTCATTGGGGTTTCTTAATTTTACTGCTTCGAATACTTGAGCTACGTATTCTTCAGCAACTCGCAAAGCGTCTTGGTCAATATTCTTTAGTAAAGTAGTCATAATTTGCTTCTCTCCCTTAAATGAACGTAATAAAATAATATGATTTGGATACTTATAAATATCCAAGAACAAGCATAAAAATTCTATTAACTTAATTAGTATTTTATATTTTAAAACTTATCAAAACAATAAAAAAATTGGAGGTGCTATAACTTTTCTATTCTTTAGTTTGATTTGATGGAGTTTGAAAATCTTGTTTTTCATGCGTTTTTATAATATGTTCTAGCATTTTTGGTAATTGTTCGAAAGCAAATGGCATATACAGACGTTCTGTTTTTTTATGAGCATCACGTCCGACTGGTCCGACATTGAGGACAGGGGCCGTGAATTGAGCCATTTCTTCAAAAGGAATAGGATATACATTTTGATTACCTGGTGCGTTACTATGATATTTATTCATATCGCTGAGTGGTGCTTGAAGTGATACATAGCTCAAATCAGATATTCCATTGAAATATTCGATTGGCTTTAAATCATATCCAAAAGATTGTTTTGTATATTCTATTAACGAGTTTGATAGCTCGGTAATGGTTGGATTGTCGCCAGAGTATACAGCAGGGTAATATGGTGGTGCATAAAAAATCACCATCATTGGTGCTAATTCCTGACAAAGAATAGCTATTTGATCCACGATATGAATCACTTTTTCGCGATAGTCCACTATATTACTTTCTGTATAAGATTTTTCTAAATCAGCAATATAGGAAGCACTTGTTTTTTGACAAGCATATTCTTTTAGTTCTTCGTAGGAAATAACACGAATTTTGTTAGTATGAGAAGTAAGATGTAATGCTTGAAATTTCTTTTCGATAAATTTCTCCATTTTTTCAGCTGCTTTGTTTGCTATTTCTTTCATTGAAGCCATCACTTCAGCAGGATTTTTCTTCATTAACATTAAGTTATACATACTGACTGAACGATGTGGGATTTGCACTGAATATTCTTTCTTTAAATCTCTTTGCCATAGTATGGTAGGTGGTGGTGTAGATTCTGCGTTTACTTTTTCGCAAAACTGTTCATTCCATTCCATTTCTTGAGAAAGAACAGAACTCATCCAGGCAGCATTTATGCCAGAGAGGGGCTCGCCAACATGTGTTTCTTTTCCAAAGCAAAGAACACTTGGAAGTATTTTGCCAATGGAGCCAGTGTAGAAATAATGACCTAGATCTCCAGGTGTTTGTGTGAACATTGGTTCTGAATTTAAAAACAATGTATATGTTAATTCATATATTTTAGAGAGCTCTACTAGTTTAGGTATAGCTTCCCTCATTCCAACTGAATTTACCTCTTCATCTGGAACCGTTACTAGTAATAGGTTTATTTTCCATTGTTCCATAGAAGCTTTTTCGAGTAGGTGCATATGTTGCACCAAACCTAGCTTCATATCCATTGTCCCTCGTCCAAATAACCAATCTCCACTTTCTAAATCTTGTTGAGCATCAAAGGGAAGCTTTGCTTTTTGAACATGAAGTTCTTTTGTCAGTTCCAATGGCTGAAAAGCTAAATGCTTTAAGTCGCCATAATCTTCAACACTTACAACATCAAAATGGCTAATTAATACGACGGTTTTAGTTGCTTCAGGGTGTTGGTAAAGAGCCGTTGTGAATAATCTCCCATCAGATGTCGGATGGTTTTCAAGATGAGTTGGATTTTGTTGAAAATAAGGTATTTTCATAAGATGTTGCTGGATTAATAGTGGTAACACCTTTTCTTCATCAGATAATGTCACACTAGCAACAGAAACAAGTTCATAGAGTAATTCTTTTAACTTGTCAGTTGACTGTAATGAATTAGCATAATCCATGATAGCGGCTCCTTTTTAATATAAATGTTAGAAAAAAATAAAAATTCAAATTATTGTTTTATTTTACTAGTTTACAGCAAAAAAGCTTTTAAGAAAATCAAAAAGTAAAAATTTTTTTCGGGAATTTATTATTCTTAAAAAGAAAGCGTTTTCTGAAATGGGGCATTATCGAAAGAATGAAATGTTCCTAATAAAGGAAATGATAACATAGTCATATGAAAAAATGTTGTTTCAAACGTGATTACACGAGATGTTCAAACATTGTTCACTAAAAATTGCGAATTGAAAAGGGAGAGTTTATGTTATACTCCTCATTGCTATTTTGATATAACAATCAGTTGTGGGGAAGGGAATTTTGTTTGAAAAAATTAATCATTTCTAAAACGATTATATTTATTTTCATTATTTTATTTGTAACAGGTTTTCAAAGCGTTTTTGGTAGTGAAAATGCTTTAATAGCAGTAACTACAGTTGTAGCGTTGCTAATGTTTTTGGAAAGAGATTTAACGGTTCACCCTTGGAAATATTTGTTTTTGTTTATTTTGTTAAACCTTCAGCAAGGTATATTTGGATATATTTCAACTGTTAATATGTGGATAGGTATACCACTTAATTTCATTTCTATGTTTATTGTTGGTTACTTTTTTACATATAATCTGAAAAAACCTATTTATATTGCATTTGGTTTGCAATATCTATTTATTTTGACGACTCCCATAACGTATGATCAATTGCCGATGCGACTTTTATCTTTAGTAGTAGGGGCATGTATTATTATTCTTGTTCAGCTACTAGCTAATAAAAACAAATTATTAAAAGCTGGTAATAAACACATGATTACCGTTTGTGATCAATTAATAAAAAAAATAGAACGAATGGAAAAGAATGAAGTAGATGGAGAGATTAATAAATCAATAGAAAATGCCATCAAAGAATTTAGAAAAATTGTGTATTTCAGACGTTACAAAGGGTATTACCTAACGAATGAAGACAGAATAAAGTTGAAAATTTCAGTTTGCTTAGAAAAACTAAATTATATTTTCGATCGTTTTATAGAAGATAAGCACAAAATGGAACTACTGAAGGCATTAAAAGTTGAAATAGAGCATATTAAAGCTTATATTTCGAATGGGACTATGCCTGCTACGGAAATGAGTGCATTAAAAGAAATCAAGAAGATAAATAATAGTACATATATATATGAAATAATAAGTACTTTGGAATTTATTAATGAATTCTGGAAGACTGTTTATTCGATGGATAAGAAAGAGTTGAATAAAGTAGAAAAACTAATGGAAATTCCAAATGAATATAAAAGCTCTCATAATCATATTAACAATCTTAATCGTGATTCCGTTCGATATAGCTATGCATTTCGTTTAGGAATAGCCATTACAGCAACAGTTTTTATTAGTGATTATTTCGGATTTACTGAAGGAAAATGGATGGTGTTTACACTATTTTCTGTAACTCAGCCTTATTCTGAACAAGCTTTGTATAGATTTAGGGAACGAATTATTGGTACTTTAATGGGTGCAGTGATATTTATTGCTCTATTTAGTATCTTTACGGATACAACTACTAGATCATTTTTAGTTTTATTATTTGGTTATCTTAATAGCTACGCTGTTGCTTATCGAAACGTTGTATGGACTGTTACGCTTGCAGCACTAGGTACAGCAGCTTTAACAGGTAATCCAGAAATATTAACGATTAACCGTGTGTTCTTTGTACTTTTAGGAATAGCAATCGGTATGCTGGTAAATAAGTTTATACTACCATTTAGCTTGAAAACAGGAACGAAGAATTTGATAGATATGTATAGAGAAGCCTCGAAGCAGATGTTTAAAGAAGTATATAAATATTTAGATCAACGTGAAAATGCACATACTATCAATAATCTTTTTGCCGTTTCTACACTCATAGAAGATCGGATCTTATTAAATAATGAAACTTTAGAGCTAAAGGAATCTAAGCAATTTTTAGAAGAACAAAGAAAATTAAACCATGCCATTTATGAATTATTTTTACGAGTCCAACAAGCTAAAATATCTGAAGCGACTGTAAAACTAGTAT
This sequence comes from Bacillus sp. AP8, assembly GCF_000321185.1. Classification (NCBI taxonomy): domain Bacteria; kingdom Bacillati; phylum Bacillota; class Bacilli; order Caryophanales; family Bacillaceae; genus Bacillus; species Bacillus sp. AP8. The sequence goes on along the minus strand of NZ_CAPG01000054.1, from coordinate 16,908 downwards.
TAGAAGATGTGGATAGAAAAATTAGTACAAGTACCGAGGACATTGATTGTATTGTACAAGAAATGAAAAAGAAGATTAGTACGTTTATAAGTGTAGAAGATAAAATTATTTTTACGGATATATTACGTATTTTTAAACGGTTTAAGAAAAACGTTTTAGTAGAATAAACTATATTTTAGAAGTAGCTAAAAAGTAAAGGATATCTTCTTATTAGGCTGCTTCTTTTTATTTTTACTGAATTTTTTAAATAAAAAGATATTTATCCACATTCTGTTGATAAATAGTGAAACATATTGTTGATAAAAAGGATGAGTATCTAGAGTTATTAACTGATTATTCACAAAATTAATAACATTGTGCATAACTTGTCCACAATTTGGTTTAATCATTATGTCATGTTGTATTATTAAAAAAAGAAAACTGTAACATTCAGGAATCAATCCTTTAATATTACAGCTTTCTTTTGTGAGATTATGTATTTACGAATTTATAGAATCGTTTTTTGGCTAAATCCACCTGCTTGGTCTGCTTTCTTGAATTCACGAGCATATAATACTTCTTGCGTACTTCTAAGCTTTTTCTTGATTTTTTCTTTTTTCTTCTTTTCCATGGTAATGGCTCCTTTTTGAAAAATTTGAATAAAGATTCATTCGAACTTGTAATAGCTTAAGCACCTACGAATCCAAATTCTTAATAGGGGTTTGCTTTTTGTCGCGTTACGCAGTTCTCTATTTTATTTTTTCCGTAATTTATAAAATCATACAAATTTATTGCAAGATATCATGCAATGCATCTTCTAAATTTGGAAATTCATAGTGAAAATGATTTTGAAGCAATAGCTCGGGTATAACCTTTTGACCTTCTAAAACGAGGAGACTCATTTCTCCTAGTCCTAGCTTTAATGCCAATGAAGGGACAGGTAACCAATGAGGCCTATGTAAGGTGTTTGCTATTTTCTTTCCAAAAACTTTCATATTTTCTGGATTAGGAGATGTAAAGTTAACTGGTCCATGAATGGTCGGAGTATTGATGCAAAAAAGAACGGCTTTTACTACATCTTTTATATGAATCCATGAGAGCCATTGATCTCCTTTTCCTATTGTTCCTCCAATGAAACATTTATATGGAAAAATCATTCGAGGCAATGCTCCTTCTTTTGCATCCAATACAACACCAAAGCGCATTAAAACAGTTCGAATAGGAAGTGAGGTAGCTTTTAGAGCCTCTTTTTCCCATTGATGAACAATATTTGATAAAAAATCTGAGGGCTGGCAAATAGAATGTTCAGTAAATAACTTGTTCAAAGATGTTCCATAATAGCCTATAGCACTAGCGTTTAATAATAACAGAGGTGGTTGTTCGAGTTTAGTAAGAATTCGATTGATTTCTCGTGTGGCTGTTATACGACTTTGAATTAAACTTTTTTTTCGATCAGATGTCCATCTTCCACTATTCAATGACTCTCCAGCTAGGTTGATAAATACATCTATTTTCTTTAAGAATTTTTCGGGCTCATCATAATCATTAAGCCATTGAACATATGTAATGTTTTCACTATTCGATTTATTTGAAGTATCTCTAGTTAAAATAACAACCTCATTATTCTCTTCTACTAATTGTTTTGTAATGGCTTTACCTATAAAGCCACTACCACCTGCTATCGCAATCTTCATGGAATTTCCTCCTCACACATTTATATTTATTAATAAGGTAAGAATAACTATCATTTTATACGTATTACGTTAACTATCTCCAATAAAGCGCTTCTCTTAAGTGAAAGACGCTCGACAACAAATATGATACATTTATATAGAGGTGACTTTGATGACCGTTATTACAAAGATATCTGTAGGTAAAAAAAATAAAAATCGTTACAATATATATATTGATCAAGGCAAAGGTGAAGAGTACGGATTTAGTGTAAGTGAAGATGTTTTAATAAAAATGAATTTAAAAAAAGGGATGGAAATTGATCAACTTGATGTTATCGAGATAGCTCTTCAGGAAGACATTCAAAAAGGCTTTTCTCAATCACTAAATTTCTTAGCCCATCGAATGCGTTCAGAGTATGAAATTAAGCAATATTTAAGGGAAAAAGAATACGAAGATCATGTCATTAAAGAAGTTGTACATAAATTATATCATTTGAAGTATTTAAATGATAAGGAATTTGCTAAAGCACTAGTAAGTACTCGTATAAACGCTGGTGATAAAGGACCTGTTATCATTTTACAAGAGCTTCGACAAAAAGGTATTTCAGATGAATATGCAGAGGCAGCTATTTTGGCTTACACAGATCAATTACAAATAAAACATGCGACGAAGTTAATTGAAAAGCTTGTTAAAAATACAAAAAATTATTCGGCTGTAGAATTAAAAAGAAAAATAGAGCAAACTCTCGCAAGGAAAGGATTCAATTCCTATATAATAGAAGAGTCCTTCGATCAAATCGATATTTCTCAAAATGAGGATCAAGAATGGGAATCTTTAATCATGCATGGAGAAAAAGCTCATAGGCGATATAGTAAATATATAGGATTTGAATACACTCAAAAAATGAAAAGTGCCTTATATCGTAAAGGTTTTTCTATCGATTTAATTGAAAGATATTTACAAGAATTCCAACAGGGGATAGGAGAATAAGAAATGGATGAAAAACGTTATAGTGCAATGACTAGATATGAACTACAGCAAGAAATTTCTCATCTTCATGAAAAAGCTAGAAAGGCTGAACAGTTAGGTATTGTTAATGAGTTTGCTGTTTTGGAGAGAAAGGCAATCTTGGCAAAATCATATTTATTAAATCCTGATGATTTTACCCCAGGTGTGATCTATTCCATTCAAGGTGATCCTGGGAGTTACTTTAAAATAGAATATATGAACGGTGTTTTTGCATGGGGATATCGATTGTCCGGGAATGGAAAAGAAGAAGGCATTCCAATATCTATGCTTGAAGAAGTACAAAATAAAAAAGAAGAATAAGCCATCATCGGCTTATTCTTCTTTTTATTTGCATGGCGTAGGCTAGTATACTCAATATTGATACTACGCCTTTGCTATGACCGTTTTCTTGCTTCAACTTCTAGAATGATAAGAGGCTGTGTCTGCATTGTTTGGCCGTTTACCTGAGCTTTTGCATGCTTTTTATTCGTCCACAAGCTGTGAAAAGGACTATTATAATCATGACGTTGATAACGCTTATTTACCATTAATATTCAACCTCCGAATCGATCGTTCAAATTTTGAATAATAATCTGTTCACGTAAATGTCCAGTTTCAAAAGGTAAAATCCAAGGAACTCTTAGTTATCCGTACGGTGTGATGAATGAAGCATACGTTCTTTTGGGTGCGTATTTATACTTCCATCAGCTCTTTTAGATGCATATTCAGCCTTTGCTCTGGGTTCTCCACTGAACCGATTAACTGCAGGAAAATTTCTCGCTTTGTTTCGAATAGCAAATTCCCCCTCAAGGAAAAGTAAAAAACAGTACGCGAGTTATGCTTTATCGCGTACTGTTATTATTGGTTTTTAACGTCGATTATATAGGCAGAAATTAATGGGAAGCAGTCTGAAGTTACCTCACACATGCGTCTTGTTAAATCTTCAGCGTAAAAGATTTAGCATCTTGTACTGAAGGGAACTGAACAGTGACAGTTACGCTTTAGTTCGTTGCTACTTTTAATTTTTTTCTTAATTTTTCTTCACTAAATACCCATCCGGTATAAGAATTAGTTATGGACAAATCTTGATCTAGTCTAACAATCGCTACAAAAGGATAATGTCCATTGCTTCTGTAACGTAGATCGATGAATCTAACTTCAACATAATCATCGCCTTCTTCCATTTCGAACCGAAATATTGGAGAAAAGGATAAAAATGCTGCAAGATTTTTATCATGTTTAGCTATATCTATAGCCGGATGGTCCGGTAAAGGAATTCTAGCAAAGGTATCTAGAATCGTTAATTGACCATTGTTCATGTGACCAACAATGTAATTTTTTTCAGTTGAGATAGCTACCTTCCATTTGTGATAGCGCATTGTTGGTGATAAAATAATTTTTCGAGCGTCTGGTATATTTTGCTTTATCGATGCTTTGATTGCTTTGTGTTCACGAATTCGAGCCACATAGTAACCGATAATGATAACGTAAACTAATAAAAATGTGCTTCCTGGATCAGCTCCGAACGCCCACAGAATTAACCCTGCTATATGAATTCCAAATATGAAAGGGTCAAATGTATTGATGATACCAAGAGCAATCCATTTTTGAGTTAATGGACGAAGGGCTTGGGTTCCATATGCGTTGAATATATCAACAAACACATGAATAAATACAGCCAAAAATGTCCAGAGCCACAAATGTAATAAATTGGCTTCTGGAATAAAAGCATATATTACAAATGTTATTAATAGTGGCCATAATAATACGGCTGGTATGGAATGAGTGATTCCACGGTGATTTCTTATATAAACGGCATTATTTCTCATTTTTAATATGGTATCTATGTCTGGAGCTTGTGAGCCAATAATAGTACCAAACATGATGGCTTGTGCTGTTAATGAGCTTTCAGCAACTATTGGATCTAAAGTTGCTAACGCTCCGAGTCCTATTCCCATTACTATATGTGTACCAGTATCCAATTGTCGCAACCTCCTTTAACAGAGCTACATAACATCTTTGCTTTTCAATCAAGTTTATATCTATATTTTATCGCATTTAATAAAATTTTTCGTCTTGAATTGAATTTATATACAAAGCTGACACTAAATTAAAATATTATGTGCTTTATTACTAGTATGACTATAATGAAATAATGTGAAAAAAATTTGTATGGAAAATTTTTTCCATTTTCTTGTAAAGTGGATGGATGACAGAAATTGATTTCTTAGACACTATTTTATTCCCTTTTTTTTTGAATTTGTAACATTTTGGAGGAACGATTTTGCATCAAATACAAGCGTTAGAAAATTTTGAGGTTGATGATTTTCAAGAAGATTTAATTACATGGTTTAGAAATGAGCAACGTAGTTTGCCATGGAGAGTAGATCAAGACCCCTATAAAATTTGGGTTTCTGAGATCATGCTTCAACAAACACGAGTGGATACTGTTATTCCATATTTTAATCGTTTTATTGATTGGTTTCCTACTCTGTATGATTTTGCTGAAGCTGATGAAGAAAAAATATTAAAGGCATGGGAAGGTTTAGGATATTATTCGAGGGTGCGTAATCTTCATACCGCAGTTAAAGAAGTAACTGAAAAATATGGAGGAACAGTACCTGATAATGTAAAGGATATCATGGGTCTTAAAGGTGTGGGTCCTTATACTGCAGGGGCTATATTAAGTATTGCTTACGGAAAACCTGAGCCTGCTGTGGACGGTAATGTTATGAGGGTGTTATCAAGGATTCTTCTTATAAAAGAAGATATTGCTAAACCAAAAACGAGAAAGATTTTTGAAGATGCGGTAAGAGCTCTGATATCACATGAAAATCCGTCTTTTTTTAATCAAGCATTAATGGAATTAGGTGCTTTAATTTGTACACCAGGAACACCACATTGTTTACTTTGCCCTGTTAATACGCATTGTGTTGCTTTTTCAAAAGGTGAACAAACTGAGCTGCCGATTAAAACGAAAGCTAAAAAGTCAAAGCAGGTTCATCTTATATCCGCTATATTAAAAAATAAAGAAAATAAAATACTTGTTCAAAAACGCCCGTCAAGTGGATTGCTAGCAAATCTTTGGGAATTTCCGAGTATTTCACTAGAGAAGAAAGTCTTAAATCGTAACGTTTATGAAGATGAATTTGCATTAAAGTATCAAAGTAGAATTAGATTATCTTCTGATAAATTCGTACAAATTCAGCACGTTTTTTCGCATTTAAAATGGAATATTGATGCATATATTGGCATCGTTGATGAAGAAATTCCTTTTGAATTAATGGAAGATCATCGTTTAAAATGGGTTTCACAAGATGAAATGAAAGAATTGGCTTTTCCCGTGCCATTTCAGAAAATGTATAAGGCGTATAAAGAACATTCTTCGTTTTCTTGAGTAGTTTTCTTGAGTAATTATATGTTGCTAGAACGAAAAAAGAAGAGTTTAATGTCTGATCTAAGTTGCTTATCTGAAGGTATAAGACAAGCCACGTTAGAAGGTGTAAACCTTTAAATTGGCTTGTCTTTTTTTCTTTTAGAAAGGAAGGTCTTATAGGCTACTTTTTAAAACTGAAGTTTAATTCAATGGTATAGATTGTTCATATTTAATCATAAGAAACTTCTGTACTGTGTGTATAATCTGCTTCATTTCGCTTCAGTCCCCCACGATTTTCGATTTCTTTTACAATTTGTAGATGAATCGATTGTCCTTGACTATTCAAATAAGGTACCATTTGTTGTAGGGAGTGATGAAAATATTGCAGCTCACTATCTTTCCAATCTTTTTTGGATAGCATGGATAGTTCAGTTAAATCTCTACCAACATACATAAATTATTCTCCTTAAAAGTGTAGTAATGATAGTATGTCTTATCGAAAGAAAAAAATGAGTGAATTAAAAAAAGGCCCTGTTGAAAGTTGTTGTTGGCATTCATTTCATCTGATGAATGAGAGAACATTGCAAGAATTTTGTCATGTGCAAATGTGTTACCAATTTTAACAGCATTCTTTAACAAGTCTAAAATAAGAAAGGTTGAGGAATATGTCTCAAAAGGTAGCTCTAGTTACAGGAAGTAGTAGAGGAATAGGAAGAGAAACAGCTCTTCGTTTAGCTAAAGAAGGATATGACTTAGTTATTAATTATGCCCGTAGCAAAACTGCGGCATTAGAAGTGGTGAAAGAAGTTGAAGCTTTAGGCAGAAAAGCTTTATTAGTAAAAGCAAATATTGGTGATGTTAAGAAAATAAAAGCAATGTTTGAAGAAATAGAAGCTACATATGGAAGATTAGATGTATTGGTAAACAATGCTGCATCAGGTGTTCAAAAGCCTATTTTAGAATTAGAAGAAAATCATTGGGATTGGACAATGAATATTAACAGCAAAGGTAGCATGTTTTGTGCACAAGAAGCAGCGAAGTTAATGGCTGCTAATGGTGGCGGTAAAATTGTAAATATTAGTTCGCTTGGAGCGATAAGATATTTGAAAAATTATACAGCTGTCGGTGTATCGAAAGCTGCGCTTGAAGCATTAACTCGATATTTAGCGGTGGAGCTAGCTCCTATGAACATTCGTGTAAACGCAGTTTCAGGAGGAGCTGTAGATACAGAAGCTTTAAAGCATTTCCCAAATCGTGAGGAGATCCTTTCAGAAGCAGCTAATACAACTCCAGCTGGTAGGATTGTTGAAATTGAAGATATGGTTAATACTATTATGTTTTTACTTTCAGAAGACTCTAGCATGATTTGCGGGCAAACCATTGTAGTTGATGGTGGTATTTCTTTATTAGTTTAACATTAATTGGCACTAGTTTAACTGTTATATTCCACTGCGCTCCTGGTTACATTAATGAGCGTGGAGGTGATATTAATGGCAAACAATAATAAAACACAATCAGGTACAAATATTCAACACGTTAAACAACAAAATGCAGGAGCAGCTGGTGCTGCTGGTTCAGCTAGCTCTGGACAATACGGTACAGAGTTTGCAAGCCAAACAGACGTAGCTCAAGTTAAAAAACAAAATCAACAATCTGCAGCAAAAAAATCGCAAGCTTCAGGAAGCTATGGCCAAAATAGCCAACAATAACGATTTTTTAACTGTTAGGTAAAGGAGCCCATTTTTGGGCTCCTTTTTACTTTTGATTAGGAAATTAGAAATTGATACTTGCGGATAACTTATTTTCCGAATATGTTTAGCACTAAGTGGGATGGAAAATCCTCTAGTGGTCCAAGAACAACCTTCAGGGTCGTTTATTGCTGGTTACAGCTGATTAAGGAACTTGTGCTTTTGTTCATTCGTATGAAAAAGGTATGCTTTTTCGGAATTATTATATTGATTTGTTTTAAATTACATATTTAATCGCTATAATAAATAGTAAGATAAATGGTTTAGTTAACAGAGTATAAACAATTGAATAATAGGGTCGATATGTGTTGATCAGAAAGTAGGGAGAAAACGATGATAATCCCCATGGAAGGAGAAAATATTCAAATCCACAGTTACAAACATAACGGACATATACACAGAGTTTGGGAAGATACCACTGTTTTAAAGGCGTCACAAAGTCAAGTGATTGTTGCAAATGATCGCGTACGAGTGACTGAATCTGATGGACGTTCATGGATTACGAGAGAACCAGCCATTTGCTATTTTCATTCTCAGTATTGGTTTAATGTTATAGGGATGTTAAGGGAAGATGGCGTGTATTATTATTGTAATCTTAGTTCTCCATTTGTTTGTGATGAAGAAGCACTAAAGTATATTGATTATGACCTAGATATAAAAGTTTTTCCTGATATGACTATACAACTGTTAGATGAAGATGAATATGAAAGACATCGACAAGAAATGAAATATCCAGATGTAATCGATAAGATTTTGAAGAAAAATGTTAATCAACTTATTTTTTGGATTAGACAGCAAAAAGGTCCGTTTGCAGCTGATTTCGTTGATTCATGGTACGAAAGATACTTAACTTACCGGTAAAAAAACCTGTTGAAATAACAACAGGTTTTTTCTTTTGCAATAGGTATAAAAGTTCGTTAATTTCCGCGCTCCAGGGAAATCTTTTATTAGAAAATAGATGTTACCCATTTTTTTGTGAAAAATAAAAAGGGTATACCTTTTCAATTATCTGTGTATCAAAAAATCCAATTGAAAAACAATATTGTTTTTAAAGGGGGAATGGTTATTCAGTCATTATTATTTGTTTTTTCTATGTTTTTAGTGAAAAATAAAGTAAGCCATTTAATTTTGGATAGCTAAAATTGAGAAAAAGGATGAAAAAAATGGGGAGCATTAGACGTTATCTGCATTGGGTAAAGCCATATAAGTGGCCAATAATAGGTACCATTGTCATTGGTATTATAAAGTTTGCAATTCCACTTCTTATTCCATTAATTATTAAATACGTAATGGATGATATTATTAACAACCCTTCATTATCAATAAGTGACCAAAAGGAAAAGCTGTTTTTTATTATGGGAATAGCCCTTTTACTATTTGTATTTGTAAGACCTCCTATTGAATATTATCGTCAATATTTTGCGCAATGGACTAGTAGTAAAATATTATTTGATATACGTAATCAATTATTTACACATTTAAATAAGCTCAGTTTTAAATATTATAGTAATACAAAAACGGGAGAGATTATTTCAAGGGTAATAAATGATGTCGAACAAACGAAAACGTTTATTATATCGGGATTAATGAACGTCTGGTTAGATGTTGCTACAATAATCATAGCGATTATCATTATGTTTACCATGGATGTGAAGTTGACATTTGTAGCATTAGTATTGCTACCTTTTTATGCTTTTTCCGTGCATTATTTCTTTGGGAAGCTTAGGGGATTAACGAGAGAACGATCACAGGCACTTGCTGAAGTCCAAAGTTTTTTACATGAAAGAGTTCAAGGAATGCCTGTCATAAAAAGTTTTGTAATCGAACCTCATGAACAACAAAATTTTAATAAGCAAAATCATAATTTTTTAGATAAGGCGATTAAACAAACAAAATGGAATGCAAAATCTTTTGCAGTGGTTAATACGATTACTGATATTGCACCATTATTAGTTATAGGTTTTGCGGCATATCAAGCAATAAATGGTGCTTTATCTCTTGGTACGATGGCAGCGTTTATTGGATATATAGAAAGATTATATAGCCCACTTCGTCGCTTAGTAAATTCTTCAACGACGTTAACTCAATCTATTGCTTCAATGGATCGCGTATTCGAGTTTATTGATGAAAAGTACGATATTGAAGACCGCAAAGATGCATTGGAATGTCAGAATGTTAAAGGAAATATTGTATTCGATCATGTACAATTTTCTTATGAAGAAAATGGAGCGAACGTTTTATCTAATATTAATTTAAATATCAAACAAGGTGAAACAGTAGCACTAGTTGGAATGAGTGGAGGAGGAAAATCCTCGTTAGTCAGTTTAATTCCAAGATTCTATGATGTTTCGGAAGGGACCATATTTCTAGACGGAGAAGATATTCGAAACTATAAGGTAAGATCTTTACGAGATAAGATAGGAATGGTTCTTCAGGATAATATTTTATTTAGTGAATCAGTTGCAACAAATATTTTACTAGGTAAGCCATCAGCAACAGAGGAAGAAGTAATCGCTGCAGCTAAAGCGGCAAATGCACATGAATTTATTATGAATTTACCAGATGGTTATAATACAAAAGTAGGAGAGCGTGGAGTGAAATTATCTGGTGGACAAAAACAACGAATTGCTATTGCACGTGTGTTTTTGAAAAACCCTCCTATATTATTATTGGATGAGGCAACTTCAGCGTTAGATTTAGAAAGTGAACACTTAATTCAAGAATCTTTAGATCTGTTAGCAAAGCATCGAACAACGATAATTGTTGCTCACCGATTAACGACTATAACTCACGCGGATCGCATCATTTTAATTGAACATGGAAAAGTAGTGGAAGTCGGTAGTCATGAACAACTTATGGAACGTCAAGGTAACTACTATAAGTTATTCCAAGTTCAACAGCTACAATAATAGAGGTTAAATAAAATTAAGCATATGATAATGAAGGGCACATCAGCTTTTATTAGAAGAATAATGTTGTAATATGAATCGTGGAGGCGTCCAGAAGTGATGGAAGATTACTTTTGAGACAGCCTCTTTTTTGTCTAATGTAAAGGATTGGTTAGAAATAAGAAAATCACAACTAATCATTTCACTTATCATTAGTTACTTTTTTTAAGTATTTTTTGAAAGCTAGAAGAATCCTATAAGCTAAAGTTTTTTTAGTACTATTTCTTTGATTGTATAAAAGGCTAAATAATGGTTAGCTTAGTTTTGCTTTTTGTATAAATATTATATTAAAATAATAGTTATTGTGTAATGAAGTATGAATTTTGTATGAAAATTAGGCTCATTAACTTAAATATATTAACGCTTTAAAAGTGTAAAGTATAAGGTTTTGTAGATTTAATATTTTAATTATTCAGAAAAAACTAGACGTTTGGAGTGTAATTATATAGAATGAAAATACTATAATGTAAATTTTGGTGAAAATGTATTATTTTAAAAGTGATTAGATTCGGAAGGAGTGAGTTTTTGAGTCAGACTCCAGTTTTAGAAGTGAATCAATTAAGAACCTCATTTTTTACAGGTGATGGAGAGGTACCGGCAGTAGATAATATTACTTTTTCAATAAATAAGGGAGAAGTTATTGGTATTGTAGGAGAATCAGGATGTGGAAAGAGCGTGACTTCTTTATCCATTATGAGACTGATTCCTCAGCCACCAGGGAAAATTGTTGGAGGAGAAATTAAGTTAAATGGAACAAATTTAGTAGATTTACCAGAAAAACGGATGAGACAAATAAGAGGTAATGATGTAGCTATGATCTTCCAGGAGCCAATGACCTCTCTCAATCCTTTATTTACGGTTGGGAATCAACTAATAGAAGCGATTCGATTACATCGTAAAATAACAAAAAAGGAAGCATTTCAGCAAAGTGTAGAAATGCTGAAGTTAGTTGGACTACCACGTGCAGAGCAAATTATGAAAGAATATCCTCACCAATTATCTGGAGGGATGAGACAAAGGGTTATGATCGCTATGTCGTTGTCTTGTCATCCACGTCTATTAATAGCAGACGAACCGACCACAGCTTTAGATGTAACCATTCAGGCTCAAATATTAGAATTAATGAAAGATTTAAATAAGAAACTTGAAACATCAATTATTATGATTACCCATGATTTAGGTGTGGTAGCAGAAATTTGTCAACGTGTCATAGTGATGTATGCGGGCAAAGTGGTTGAAGAAGGTACGGTAGAAAACATATTAAAAAACCCTAAGCATCCCTATACGATCGGTTTGTTGAAATCCGTTCCTGATATTCACGCTAAAAAAGCGAGACTTTTTTCTATACCGGGTAATGTACCTAAACCAGGCACGATTCTTGAGGGTTGCAGATTCGCGGCCAGATGTGAATTTGCTACTGAAAAATGCCTAAATGAATCTCCGCTTTTGTATGGAGTTGAGGAACAAGGTCATTTTGTTCGTTGTTTTCTTCATGATCAAGGAGGTAGTAAAGATGACTGATGTTTTATTACAAGTTGAAAGTCTGAAAAAGTTCTTTCCGATAACTGGCGGATTCTTAGGTAAACAGGTAGGAAGTGTTAAAGCAGTTGATGATATCAGTTTTACTGTACATAAAGGAGAAACGCTAGGTCTAGTTGGTGAATCAGGATGTGGCAAATCGACTACAGGAAGGATGCTCATGCGACTGATTGAACCAACAGAAGGTAAAGTTGTATTCGAAGGGAAGGATTTAACTACTCTTTCTAATAAAGAAATGAGAAAGATGAGAAGAGAGTTGCAAATGGTGTTCCAAGATCCATTTGCTTCTTTAAACCCCCGACATACTGTTGAGAAAATATTAGAAGAGCCATTAATTGTTCATGGAATTGGTGATCAAAAAGAAAGAAAGAAGCTTGTTCAGGAAATGTTAGAAACAGTTGGATTAAGTAGCTATCATGCTAAAAGATATCCTCATCAATTTAGTGGAGGACAGAGACAGCGAATAGGGATTGCTCGTGCTTTAATGACGAAGCCTAAATTAATTATTGCTGATGAGCCAGTCTCCGCCTTAGATGTATCGATTCAATCTCAAGTATTAAATTTGTTAGAGGACTTGCAGCAAGAATTCGGTCTAACATATATATTTATTGCACATGATTTAGGTGTTGTTAGACATATTAGTGATCGTGTAGGAGTTATGTATCTTGGTAGAATTGTAGAGATTTGTGATAGTGAATCTTTATATGAAGAACCACTGCATCCTTATACAAAAGCCTTATTAGCAGCTGTGCCAATAGCGGATCCAACTATTAAGCGAGAAAGAGAATTATTGGTTGGGGATATGCCAAGCCCAGCTGATCCACCATTAGGTTGTGCTTTTCATACAAGATGTAAAGAATGCATGGACATTTGTAAAACTACGAAGCCGGAGTTAAAGAAAATGAAAGAGGGTCATTATGTATCATGTCATTTATATAATCAATGACATGGTCCATTTATGATAAATAATTTAAAAGTAAAAAAGATTAAGGGGGCTTTATATGAAAAAGAGAAGTTTAGTACTCTTCTTATCGCTACTTATGGTAGTTTCCGTACTACTTATTGGTTGTAAAGGAAGTGAAGACACTTCTAAAGAAGGTACGGATAATGAAGGAAAAACAACAGAAAGTAAGTCAGGCGGTACGGTTGTGTTTGCACGAGGTGGGGATTCTACCTCACTTGATCCAGCTTCGACAACTGAAGGAGAAGCATTTAGGGTAACAAAAAATATTTTTGAAACATTAATAGAGTTTGGAGCATCTGATACATCTCTTCAACCTGGATTAGCTACTGAATGGGAAGCTTCACCTGATGGATTAAAGTACACATTCAAACTTCGTGAAGGGGTAAAATTCCACGATGGAACAGATTTTAATGCAGATGCCGTTGTATTCAACTTTAATCGTTGGAAAAAAGGTGGAGAAGGAACAACTTTTGATTATTATATTTCACAATTTGGGGATAGAATTACAGAAGTAAAAGCCGTAGATCCTACAACTGTTGAATTCACTTTAAACACACCATTGGCTCCTTTCTTAAAAAACATCGCAATGTCTCCATTTGCTATTTCAAGTCCCGCATCTATTGAAAAATATGGTGATAAAATCAATGAAAATCCAGTAGGAACTGGTCCATTTAAATTTAAAGAGTGGAAGCGTAATGAAAAAATTACGCTTGTAAAAAATGAAGACTATTGGAAAGAAGGTCTTCCAAAGCTTGATTCAGTTATTTATACAGTAATACCAGAAAACTCTGCACGTCTAAACGCACTAACTACAGGTGAAGCGGACATTATTGAAGGTGTAAACTTCAGTGATTTACCTACTATTGAAGGTAATAAAGATTTACAAATATTTAAACGACCTTCCTTTAACGTTGCATATTTAGGATTGACAAATACTCGTGGTCCGCTGAAAGATAAATTAGTTCGTCAAGCATTAAACTATGCTGTTGATAAAAAGGCGTTAATTGACGGCTTCTATTCAGGAGCTGCGGAACCAGCAATCAATCCAATGCCTCCAGTTGTATCTGGTTACAATTCAGAAGTAAAGGATTACGAATATAACCCTGAAAAAGCAAAAGAATTATTAAAACAAGCAGGATATGCTGATGGCTTTGAAATTGAACTTTGGGCGATGCCAGTTGCAAGACCATATATGCCAGACGGTCGTAAAGTTGCAGAAGCGATTCAAGCAGATTTCAAAAAAGTTGGCGTAAAAGCAAAAATTGTTACGTATGAGTGGGCAACATATTTAGATAAAGCGGCAAAAGGAGAAGCGGATACGTTCTTGCTTGGATGGACAGGTGATAATGGAGATCCTGACAACTTCTTATATGTGTTACTAGATCAAGATAGTATTGGAAGTAATAACTATACGTACTATAAAAATGAAAAGGTTCATGAACTGTTAACAAAAGCACAAGTTACAGTTGACGAGAAAGAAAGAGAAAAATTATACAATGAAGCACAAGTAATTATTAAAGATGATGCACCATGGATTCCTCTTGTACACTCTGAGCCATTATTAGCTGGTAGCGCAAAAGTGAAGAACTTTATTGCACACCCAACTGGATCAGATTGGATGGATGAGGTCGAAATTACAGAATAATGGTTAGTAAAGAGAAGGAAGTTCTGAGATTGGACTTCCTTTCTCTTTCATTTTTTAAAGGAGGAGGGTATATGTTTGCTTATACAGTCAGGAGAATACTGTTATTAATTCCAGTCTTATTAGGACTCTCATTTATTGTATTTATCATGATTCGAGCAATACCTGGTGATCCCGCACATATTATATTAGGTCAAGCGGCT
This sequence comes from Bacillus sp. AP8, assembly GCF_000321185.1. NCBI lineage: Bacteria > Bacillati > Bacillota > Bacilli > Caryophanales > Bacillaceae > Bacillus > Bacillus sp. AP8. The sequence continues at coordinate 1,827 of NZ_CAPG01000054.1, read as the reverse complement.
ACTAAACAGTCAATTGCAGAACTAACTAAACAGCTAGGTCTTGATCAGCCTTGGTATACACAATACATAACATATCTTGGGGATTTAATAACGGGTGATTTAGGAAATTCGATTAGAACAAATTCACCAATAAGTGGTGAAATCTGGCCATATTTAGCAGCAACTATTGAGTTAGCAGCATGTGCAATGTTGATTGCGATTGTCATTGGGGTTAATGCTGGTATCATTAGTGCTTGGTTTCAAAATTCATGGTTTGATTATATCGCGATGATTATCGCTTTAATTGGTGTTTCAATGCCTATTTTTTGGTTGGGACTTATGGAGCAATGGATATTCTCCATTCAATTAGATTGGTTACCTACGTCGATGCGAGATAATGTTCGAAATCCTGTAGAATCTATAACTGGTCTATATTTAATAGATACCTTATTGCAAGGAAGAACGGATCAATTTGTAGACGTAGTAAGACATTTAGTTTTACCAAGCGTAGCTTTAGCGACTATCCCTATGGCTATAATTGCAAGGATTACTCGATCTACAATGCTAGAAGTTATGAGAACTGATTATGTTAGAACGGCAAGAGCTAAAGGATTAAGAATGTTTTGGGTTGTCTATAAGCATTCTTTAAAAAATGCTGTTATTCCAGTTATTACGGTAATTGGATTACAAACGGGTTTATTATTAGGGGGAGCTATTTTAACTGAAACAATATTCAGCTGGCCAGGAGTAGGTCGTTACATTTACGATGCTATTGCATATAGGGATTATCCGGTAATACAATCAGGCATATTAGTTATTGCTTTAATCTTTGTATTTATTAATTTAATAGTGGATTTATTATATGCTGCTGTTGATCCAAGAATAAAGTATAGGTAAGAGGAGGAAGATGTAATCGTGGAAATATCCGCTAATAAAAATTTGAAGCCTCCAATTAAACCCTCCTTCGAAAAATCTGCTTCACCTTGGCAAGAAGCCTGGAGAAGCTTTATAAAAAATAAAATGGCTTTAGTCGGTGCCATTATTGTTTTATTCTTTATAGTAGTTGCAATTTTAGCGCCAGTAATCGCTCCACAAGGAATTAATGAAGTAAAGCTCTCAAATAAATTACAGTCTCCATCGGCTGATTATTGGTTTGGAACTGATGACTTTGGTAGAGACATTTTTTCAAGAGTTATATATGGAGCAAGAATTTCTTTATGGGTCGGCTTTTTCTCTGTAATTGGTTCCTTAACAGTGGGAAGTATATTAGGAATTGTAGCTGGTTATTTTGGAAAGTGGGTCGACGCTATAATATCACGTTTTTTTGATATTTTGCTCGCTTTTCCTAGTATTCTATTAGCTATTGCTATCGTTGCTGTTTTAGGTCCTTCTTTACAAAATGCCTTAATAGCGATTGCGATTATAAATATCCCAAATTTCGGTCGATTAATTCGATCGAAGGTATTAAGTGTAAAAGAGGAAGAGTATATTATGGCTGCTAAAGCAGTCGGTTTAAGTAATACTCGAATATTGATTCATCATGTTTTACCGAATAGTATAGCTCCTATTATTGTACAAGGTACATTAGCTATTGGAACAGCTATTATCGAAGCAGCAGCTTTAGGCTTTCTAGGATTAGGTGCTGAAGCTCCTAATCCTGAATGGGGGAAAATGCTCTCGGATGCAAAGCCGTTTTTAACGACAGCTCCTTGGACAATGATTTTTCCTGGTATAGCCATCATGTTGACTGTACTCGGTTTTAATCTAATGGGAGATGGATTGCGTGATGCATTAGATCCTAGGATGAAGAATTAAAAATAAAAAAGGAAACAGCCCTCTCTGAAGAAA
>NZ_CAPG01000055.1:0-8778 GCF_000321185.1 Bacillus sp. AP8 | reverse complement strand
AGGTTAACTCAATAAGAAACAAATTTATAGCTACTCAAACTCAAGTTGAGCTTCATAATATAAGTTCTGATTTTTCTGATATGAAATTGAATTTACCTGGACTTGAAATTATTCGATCTGTTATGAAAGAGCTAAATATTCCTTTTTCTGAAGACGACGGATCTATGTTGGCAAGCTCTGATATTGGTAACGTAAGTCATATTTGTCCCGCGTTTCATCCAATGTTAGCTGTATCAGATCATTACTTTGCACATCATACAAAAGAATTTGTGGATGCAATGAAAACAGGACATATCAAAGAGGTTATCGAAAACGGTGCGAAAATTATAGGTTTCTTTATTTTAACAACGTTAGCTGAACCAGATTTATTAGAAAAAATTAAACAAGATTTCCAAAAGAACAATATATGATTATAGTTCGTTCTTTAAGTCCATTGTATTTAATTTATCCCCTTTCTTTGAAGGTGATAAATTTTTAGTGCTCAAAATTATTATGATATGAAGAAATTTGATTTAATAAAATAATGTTATTTTTGTTCATATACATTTTACAATGGGGATTAGGAGTCAACATAAAAATTACTGAACGTAAGACATAATATTGGTATAAGTATAGAGATGTATATATTCTTTTTCTTAGGTTTGGTTATTTCAATCTTTAAGATAACAAAATTTATGTATGAATGTACTTACACTAACACGGGTGCATTAGCAGAAGATTAAGACTGTCAAAATAAACAGTCTTTTTTCTTATTCCGCAAACGGAGCAGATTTGCATAAGAATTAATTTCCGTAAAAAGGAATATTTATATATTAGTCGCTATTTTAGAAAGAGGGGTTAGTAATGCCGTATTGTAAAGTGGAGCAAGCAGAAATTTATTATAAAGATTTAGGAGAGGGTATTCCCATTATAATGATACATGGTTTTTCCCCTGATCATCGATTGATGACTGGCTGTATGGAACCGGTTTTTACTAATAGAATGGGTTATCGACGAATTTATATCGATTTACCTGGTATGGGGCTGTCAAAAAACTATGATTCTATACGTAATTCTGATGAAATGCTAAAGGCAGTGCAGGATTTTACTCAAACCATTATTCCTGACCAAAAATATATTATTATCGGTGAATCTTATGGTGGCTATATAGCAAGAGGGGTGATTAATAGAAAAGAAGAACAATTACTAGGTGCAGCTTTTATCTGTCCTGTTATTGTACCTTTGTTAAAAAATAGAGGTGTCGAGAAATATAAAATAATAAAAATGGATAAGCAATTCATTTCAAAGTTATCGAAAGAGGAACTGGAAGGCTTTGAAATGAATAATTGTGTACTTGATGAGTACACTTGGTCAAGATATAACCAGGAAATATTAAGCGGTTGTAAAATAAGAGATGAAAAATTTTTAAAGAAAATTAAAAGTAATTATGGATTCTCTTTCTTGATTGACCAAACCGAGTTTGATAAACCAAGTGTTTTCTTGCTAGGCAGACAAGATTCCCCTGTAGGCTATCAAGATGCACTTGAAATAATGAAAATGTATCCACGAGGAACGTTTGCTGTATTAGATAGAGCGGCGCATAATTTACAAATTGAACAACCAGAAGTGTTTAATACTTTAATCAATGAATGGTTAGATAGAATAGAAGAATCAGTTTACTAAACAAAGAGAATACTGTTGATATGTGAAAGAGAGCTACCAATGAGGAATGAACGGTAGCTTTTTCATTTGGAAGAACTGGTCAGTGTTAGTTCGTGAAGAAAATCTTTTTAAAAGAGAAATTATATCTTAGAAGGGTTCATTCAATAGAGTAAGGAATTAAGAATAGCATTTATTCACCCTCTTAATCATCACTAACCTAGAGTCGTCTAAATGACAGCTTTTTTTGTGAAGTAATATATTAAATAAAAAAACCAGCCTAAAAAAGACTGGTGACAAAGGAGGTGTTACTTTGAAAAAGATTGATTAAATATTAGTACTTAAACCTTAAAAAATCATTAAAAATATAAATGTTTGTATAAAAAAGTAGTGTCGCAGGACGTAGATTATGTGTAAGAGAATGCAACTTTTTTTATAGTGATAACAGAGCAGGATCGTTGAATATGATGTTACTAATTTATACAGCTAAATCTACAGAAAGTTTTACGTTATAATGCTTAAAAAGAGGAAGTATAATTTAAGGAGAATGAATGTGACTAATTACGAAAGTCGGTTGAAAGAAATTATAAAAAATGACGATTACATAATGTCTTTATTAAAAGCTGTTGAGAAGTTAAATGTAAATGATGCTTGGATTTCTGCGGGACTCATTAGAAATAAAGTATGGGACGTTTTACATAACATTCATACACCAATAAATGACATTGATGTTATTTATTTTGATAGCATGGATACAACGTGGGAAACAGAAAAAGAATTAGAAAAAAAATTAGAAATTATCGTTCCCAACCAGCCCTGGTCAGTAAAAAATCAAGCAAGAATGCATTTGAAAAATGGATTTGAACCTTTTAATTCTTCTTATGATGGCGTAGCCCATTTTACTGAAATACCTACTGCAATAGCTGTGAAAATGTGTAATTGTGAACTGAAAATAATGGCACCATATGGACTAGAGGATTTGTTTAACAAGATTGTAAAACCTACTCCCTACTATCAAAAGAGTAGCAAGTTACGTTCAATATACAGTAAACGTATGCAGGAGAAAAAATGGGATACAATTTGGATTGACTTATCTATAGAAGCTTAAGGTTATTTAGAATTTAGTGTATTTTTCGGAAAGGTATATTTGTGAATTATTACATAGAAAAACATGAGCTTTATCTCTATCTCAAGAGCTGTGATTAGCTCTTTTTTTTATTCCTCATAGTGCCATCATGCGTTATAAAAAGACAATTAAACTTTGGTCTTTATGTTTACATTAACATTTTGTATTTAATAAATTTTTTGTGAATCGTATGGATTTATAGAAAGAAATCAATTACCTTTTATCGTTTGCTTCTGAATGAATACAATGAGGTAAAAACCTTTTGTGGTTAATTTCAATGATTGATACTTTGTAAAAAACAAGGTGTATTATAAAGTGTAATCAATGAATGTTTTTGATCTTTCAATCTCCGTTACTACTAAGGAATATTTTCTACTAGTTTTTTTACAATTTTATAATCTAAATAATCCATTTATTTAAATCGCAATTTAGATGAAAACATATTTTAAAGTATTTTATTCTGCTTTAGATACATAATACTAACAAAAAAATACAATCATTTTATATTGGATTGTAAATGTATTCAGATAAATGAGGTGATTAGATAGATGCCTACTTTGGATGTAGATGGTTATAATCTATATTATACAGTGAAGGGAAAAGGAACTCCCATTGTTTTCATACATCCTCCATTGCTAACAAGTGCAAATTTTATAAACCAATTAGAAAATCTATCTCACAAGTATAAAATTATTACTTTTGATATAAGAGGGCATGGCAGGAGTTTGTATTCTAATAGGACTATAACATATCAACTGATTGTTGAGGATATTACAAATCTTCTTGATTATTTAGGAATAGAGAAGGCTTTTATTTGTGGATATTCAACTGGGGGTTCTGTCGTTTTAGAGTTCCTATTAACTAAAGCTTGTAGGGCATTAGGTGGTATTATTATTAGTGGAATGTCTGAAGTGAAAGATTTATATTTAAAGCAAAGAATAGTTTTAGCTGCCAAACTTGCAAAAGTGAGAGTTCTTCCTTTTCTATCACTTGCCATTACATGGGGAAATTCTAATAATCGACAAGTATTTGCAAAGTTGTATAAGGAAGCAATAAATGGAGATGCCAGGAATATCGAACAGTATTATCGCTATAGTTTACAATATAATTGTACAAGTCAGCTTCAAGATATTAAATTACCTGTTTTACTTATTTATGGTGCGAAAGATAAATCATTTCATAAATACGCAAGTATTCTGCACGAAAAACTCCCTGATAATGACTTGATTTTTTTGGAAAAGGAAAAACACCAAATTCCAACAAAGGCCTCTTTTGAATTAAATGAATTAATAAATAAATTCCTTTTAACCCATAAAAAATAAAGAAATCTTAGTTATAGAGAATAAAAAACTGAATACCATTCACCTTTGTTGATTATACATATAAAACTTACAATCATATAATAATATCTCTAACAAATAATAATATAGAAAAGAGACAAATTTTTTAGAAGAGGTATAGAAAATTAGTTGTTTTATATTTAACACTCTCATAATTATTATTTTATTAACCAAAAACGACATTAATGGTGAATTTAATGTCGTTTTTGGTTGCTTTGATTTTTCTAAAAATAAACATACACACTGAAGCTTAAAAAAGGATAATTCTATTCTTGGTGGGGGGGCTTGTCTTCCCACCAAGAATTCGAAATTATTCTAGTTAGTTATCTAGGGTAACAAAGAATAATCTTTCGATTATACAAATAATCCAACTATTGTAGCAGATAGGATGGAAGCCATAGTTGCTACAAGTAACATCTTTAATCCAAATGCACTAACCTCTTTTCCCTTTGCTCCATTAATTGCTTGTACGGCACCACCAATAATACCAATAGAACCAATTGAAGCAAAAGAAATGAGAAACGTAGAGAGAACGGACACTGTTTTTTCTGATAGTTCTCCCAAAATAGGCTGGAATTGCATGATTGCTGCGAATTCATTAGCTATTAGCTTTGTTCCCATTACGGAACCAGCAGTAATTATTTCACTACTTGGAATACCCATTAAGTATGCGATTGGTGAGAAAAGATAACCAACCATAGTTGTTAAATCCATTCCAAATATACTATTGAATATTCCGTTTACCAATGCAAGTAATCCTAAATACGCAATTAACATGACACTTACAATAAGAGCTACCTTTCCACCATCCATAGCTCCAGATCCGATTGCATCAAAGATATTTTTCGTATGAATCATATCATTTATATCAATTGATCCTTCTTCTTTTGAAACTTTTACAGGCGCTATTATAGAAGCTAGTATTAATGCACTGAAAACATTCAATACGACCGCGATTAAAACAAATTTCGCTGGTAACATTGTCATATAAGAAGCGATAAGAGCAGCTGAAACACTTGCCATTGCAGAAGTAGAAATGATGAATAACCGATTTTTCTTTAAATCTTTAATATGTGTTTTAATTGCAAGAATAGCATCTGCTTGACCAAAGAAAACAGAATTGATTGCATTGAAACTCTCAACGTGAGGTAATCCTGTAACTTTCGATAATAATCCACCTACATATTTAATAATATAAGGAAGGATTTTTAAATGCGTTAATAATGAAAGGAAAGCTGACGTGAAGACTAGAATAAGTAATACATTAATAAAGAAAGGTGATCCTCCGTCTGGAATCCAACCTTCTACAATGAAATTTACACCTTCCATTCCATAATCCAATAACTTATTAAAACCAGTAGCAATTGTATCAATCACCTTCAAACCTATGGTCGTTTTTAGAAGTAACCAAGTAAGAATGAATTGAATTCCAAGCATAATTATGACAGCTCTAAAATTAATATTTTTCTTGTCATTAGAAATTAAGTAAGAAAAACCAATTAATAAAACAATTGCAACAATACCAAGTAGAATACTGAACAAAAAATATCCCTCTTTCTTAAAATAATCTAGGAAAAAATAATAAAACAATTTGCAACTGTCTCTTACCACCGTATGTATATTACTTATATTCAAAAATGAACACAAGGACATATGTCCTACATACTAAAAATGATTTGCCATTAAAATATTACTTCGGAGGTTATTTATTTTAGAGTATAGGATAGGATGTTAATAACCTACTAAATACAAAATTAGAGGAAGAAGAAAGATGCGAATAATTGATAATAAACCATTAATTTATTCATATCTCGAAAAGAATAACTTAAATGTATTCTTTTCTTCGCTTGATATAAATAAAATACAGTTATGTAGTTTTACTAAAGGAGAAAATATTATAACGGCAGGTGAACCTCTTCAGAAAATTTTATTTCTTGTTGAAGGGAAAGTAAAAATTTTTACGATGACACCCGAAGATAAAAGATTGATAATACGGTTTCTTAAAGCTCCTGTAACGTTAGGGGATATAGAATTCGCGAATGAAGAAGTAGCTATGAATTCAGTAGAAGCTAGCACAGATTGTATGGCTTTGTGTATTTCGTACAAAAACGTAAAAGAAACAATCGGTAACAATCCAAGCTTTCTACAATTCTTACTTAAATCTATTGCTCAGAAATTTAGAACGAAAACGAGTTTTACTACTTTTATTGTTCTTTACCCTGTTGAAGTGCGCTTTGCCAGCTATCTATTGTCCATTTCTACGGATAGTAAGGGAACATTATTTCGAGAGGAAATGAAGAATTCAAGCTTAGTCGATATTGCGGATATTATCGGTACTAGTTATAGACATTTAAACCGAGTAATCCAGAAACTGTGTAATGAACAGGTAATTGAAAGAGTGAATGGTGCCATTCATATTAAAAACCTTAAAAAGCTTCGAAAGTTAGCAAAAGATAACATATATGAATAAAAATGTTGTCTTTCTAATGTTGATATCGATAATCATATTTTTGTTATTTGAAGGTAACCGTTATAGGTAAGAATGTGAAGTATTGTACTTAAATAAATGGGTGTAATAGCTTAATATGGATTAAATTATGTTTTTATTAAAAAGTTCAGCCAGAACTTTCTGGTTGAACTTTTTAATTTGGATTTAATCTATCAGTAGCTGGAGTAGAACGTACGGGTGCGTAGGATATTGATCCTACCAACTAAAATGTTTGCCTCTACTAGTTAGAAATATGTTTGAGGCTGGTTGGAACGTAGATCTAGTATAAGATAGAGGAGCTATCATACTACTTGGAGATAGTAGGGGTTACTTTTGCCCCTACAATGTATCCCTTCTTATCAGAATTTACATAATTATGCGTTACGACAAAAAGGAGAATTATATTTACTAGCAAAAATTGTTTGACATTACCACTACTTAGTATTAATATGTAGTTGTACTTAGTAATATTAAGTAGTGGTTGGAACAGAATTTATAATTAAAAAAAGGGCTATTAATTAGCGAAAAGGGTTTGACATGAAGACTACTTAGTATTATTATATAGCTGTACTTAGCAATGCTAAGTAGAGGTTGTCATATTATTTTTAACAAGATATCGTGAGAGATTTAATACGTTAACTACTTAGTAATATTATGTAGTGGTTAGAAAAGAGGGAAATTATGAATGAATTTACAACCATGCTAAAAGGAGTTCTACAAGGAATCATACTACAGAAGATTAGGGAAGGAGAAACTTATGGTTATGAAATTACGAAATACCTGACCGATTTAGGGTTTGAAGATATTGCGGAAGGCACTGTTTATACGATTCTTCTGCGTCTAGAGAAAAAAGGTTTCGTCAACATTAATAAGAAAAAGTCAGATCTTGGGCCAACTCGAAAATTTAACACGTTAAGTGCTGCAGGGGAAGAAGAGCTTATGAGTTTTTGGGAACGTTGGTCTTTTATTGAGGAAAAAATGAATGAAATAAAGGAGAAAAGACATGTTTAAAAAAATGATGGAAGAAAAACGAGAGTACCGAGCATATCAAAAACGAATTCAGCAATTACCTGAGCCACATAAAAAAGCGATGGCGGCGATTGATAGATATATGTGGACATTCGCTAAAGGATCAGGCATGCTGCACTATCTGAAAAATATTTTAGAGATGTTCGAGGAGAGTGTGAGAGAAGGCTTAAGTGTTCAAGATGTCGTTGGTCATGATATTGCCGAATTTGCTGATTCGTTATTAGCTGAGTTTCCTGAGGAAACGTGGATGGATAAAGAAAGGAAAAAATTAAGAAATTCAATGAAATAAAGGAGTGAAATACAATGACAGGTTAATTCAACAAAAAAAGAGATTGCCATATAACAATCTCTTTGTAAAAAATGTATATTACCTGTATTTATTCGAAGAATGCTTTTGAATAATGAACAGTGCCTTGTGTATTTTGAAGAGAGCCTTCAGTTAATTCTAAAGCCATAAACACATCATCTGGTACATCAAATGGAGCCTTAATATTCCACAAGCTAGCTGGTTTAAAGCCAAATTTCGGATAATAATCTTTGTGACCTAATAAAATGATTGAGTCATATCCAATTTCTTTTGCTTTTTTTAGTGCTGCACGAATTAATTTACTTCCAACACCTTTATTTTGATACTCAGGAGCCACAGAAACTGGAGCAAGTGCTAGAGAATCAGCCGTATTTTCATCGTCTTTTACTTGTATTTTCGTCAATAAGATATGACCTATAATGTCATTATCTTGGTTTACTGCAACTAGTGAAAGTTCTGGAATAAAAGCATCTGATCTTCTAAGGCGATTCACAAGGAAATGTTCTTTCTTATCGCTGTATTCTTCATTTTTAAAAGCTCTCTCTACAACTTTTTCTGTCTTAGTGTAATCGTCAGTGAGTTCTTGTCTAATTAAGATATCCATTAATAGTCTCCTATTTTCTATAAAATGTTCTTTTTTAATTTTCTACAAAGTACTTTCTTAATGTATAAATCATTAAGAAAGTTTACTCACCAGTAATAAACATAAGTTTAGCAAACAAAAACCTCCAATATTGGATTTAGGTCAATATCTTGGACACCAAAAAGTTAGGTTTTAAGCAATTTTTCTAGCTGCTTCTTCCATAGCTTGTGGTGTTTTATATCCAATGCTACTATGAATACGTTTTCT
>NZ_CAPG01000056.1:0-78843 GCF_000321185.1 Bacillus sp. AP8 | reverse complement strand
CCGCTTAGATAAAAATCTAAGCGGTTATTTTTTAGGATGTAAAGGGTTATCCGTTTGATAGGAGGGTTTACTACCATAATAGTTTTCTAAACTGCTATAAAACCTGCTGCAATGGAATGGAGCGTCATAATTTTCATGTTATAGTTTGTATTTTTTATTTTATAACGTTATTTTTATGGAAAAATATTATCTTAGTATTAATTTTTTTCTGTTCAAACGATATTTAAATAGATAAGTATTCTGTAAAAATATTTTTTGTATATACTTTAGTAAAGAAGATGTTTTATTAATATAATAATTTGTGGATATTTGAGGGGGCGACGCATGATCATAAGCCTTTATTGAAAAATAGCATTAGTTTCAAGTGAGGAGAAATGAGATTATTCGTACTCAAATATTAAGTGAATTATTACCTTTCCCAAGTATAAAAGGAGGATGTTAATATGAAACTAAAGACGATAGTGGTAGGTATTGGAATTTTACTTATGAGTTTATGTATGATGGATACAAAAGCAGAAGCATACGAGAGACAAATAAACTTTGGTGGATATGAATGGGAAGTAAGAAATAATAATGAATTACAAGGACCAGGACCAAACTATTTCAGTGATAGTACGTCAAATGTTTGGGTAGATACTTCTGGACAATTACATTTAAAATTAACCTACAAAAACGGTAAATGGTATGGAGCCGAAATAATAAATAAAAAAGCTTTAGGTTATGGTAAGTATACTTTCTTTGTTAATTCACAATTAGATGAACTTGATCCAAATGTCGTTTTGGGATTATTTACATATGATAGCGAGTCACCAGATGCGTTAAAAAAAGGATATCGAGAAATAGATATTGAATTCGCTAAATGGGGAGATCCGACATATCCAAATACACAATATACAACTTGGAGCAAAGAAACTACACGAGATTTTCATGCATTTAATGTTTCCTTACCAGATGGAACATATTCTACTCATAGCTTTAATTGGCAACCTAAAAAAATAGACTTTGAATCATTTGGTGGACATTATTTAGAAGCGCCAAGCAACGATTTTGTGTGGCAAAGATGGAATGTTAAAGGTAAAAAAATTCCTGATGAAGGAATGGCGAAAGTACATATGAATTTATGGTTATTCAATGGGTATGCGCCTACCGATGGCAAAGAAGTCGAAGTAATTATTAGAGACTTTAAATTTACACCTTATATTGGTAAATAGTATGGTTTCTAAAAAAGAAAAATAAATTTGTAATCAGTTACTTATAAAGAATGTAATAAAGCAATTGTAGTTATGTACTATTATAAAGAAAATAGAAATATTAGCTTGCAGAGAAATAGACTTATATCTCTGCAAGCTTTTTTATTGTGAAAAAAAGAAAGCCTTGGGCTATGCCTAGGGTTCTAAAAAGCTTATAGCGTGGTATTAAAAAAACTCTTCCGAGGTGCTAAACTATTTTTGGTTCGCCAACCAAAATAAAAGCATACGGAGGAGTTTTTTATGTCAAAAGACACTAATAGTTTAGCACACACAACTTGGAATTGTAAGTATCATATCGTCTTTACACCAAAGTATAGAAGGTAAGTTATTTATGGGAGAATAAAGAAGGATATTGGGCAAATACTACGCACTTTATGCGAAAGAAAAGGTGTAGAAATCATTGAAGCAAAAGCGTGTAAAGATCACGTTCATTTGTTAGTAAGCATTCCACCTAAGTTAAGTGTGTCTGTATTTGTAGGTTATTTAAAAGGAAAAAGTAGCTTGATGATATTTGATCGTCATGCCAATCTGAAATATAAATATGGAAATCAAAAATTTTGGTGTACAGGATTTTATGTAGATACAGTTGGAAGAAATAAAAAGGTAATAGAAAATTATATACGTAATCAAATACAAGAAGATATAGTCGCAGAACAGCTAAGTATGATGGAATATATTGATCCATTCACTGGTGAAGAGGTAAAGAAAAAGAATAGAAAATGAGCGGAAGACCTTTTAGGTCAAGCCAGTAAAAGTAGTACAAAAGGCGAACCATTCAGAAGCCCTTTAGGGTTGGGTCAGTAACAAAGGCTTTCAGCCGCAGAACAAACCACCCGTTCTCACGGGTGGTTTTGACTTATGAAAATAAAAAATAGTAGCATAAACTATAGCCTTGGTCTATGCTACTACTTTAGTTTTTTAGGAATGGGATTAAAAATATTATAGGCTTTCTAAAAATTCTCTAATCGCACCTTCAGTTTTTGCGTTTGCACTATGCAAATGTTGAAGCTTTTCTCCATTTTTAAATACTAATAAAGAAGGGATTCCCATTACATTTTGCTCGTCAGAGATTTCTGGGAATTCATCACGATCAAGTACGAACCATTTTTTGTCTTGATGGTCAGCTACAACATCATTGATAAACATTTCTAAACGTTTGCAGTCTGGGCACCAAGTAGTGGTGAAGATGCCCACTGTTAATTCATCTTGAGCTATTTGATCACGATATTCTTGTTCATTTTTAATTTGTTTCATGTTGGGGTCCTCCTATTTGTTATATATAATAAATTATGTGTTAAGTATTCATGAATGACTTACAAAATGCAACAGAAATACATTTTTTAGTTTATTTAGAGATCTGGGTAAAAAGAGAGTGGTTGGGATATTTAATCATGTTATCAAACAATGAGATTATGTGAGGATGGGCTATGATGGAGCGTTATTATTCAAGTATGACTGTAGAAGAAGCTATTTTACGTTTTCCGAGAGGTAATAATGTAGTCGAGGTATCTGATGAGTCAGAGAAATTTATCGGTTTTTTAACAATGGAGTCTTTGGCAAGAGCTGTTCAAAAAGGTGAGCTAACGAAAACGATTTCTCATTTAGTTACAATCAATGCATCGCTAAAAGATATAAAACATCATTCAATCGACTATGAAGAATTTAAATCCTTTTTTGAAAGTGAATTATGCAGAAGTGTTTTTGATTCATTGTATGATGGAGTCTATATTACAGATGGAGCTGCCCAGACTTTGTTCATTAATAAAGCTTATCAGCGTATAACAGGAATTAAAAAAGAAGAAGTAATCGGTAAAAATATGAACGACTTAGTCAATCAAGGAATTATATCTTCTTCTGCTTCGTTGGATGCTATTCGAACCAAAAGACAGGTAACATTGATCCAAACTATTCGAGGTGAAAGAAAGATACTAGTTTCGGCAACACCCGTTTTTTCTTCTTCAAATGATGTTATGTTTGTAATAAATAGTGTAAGAGATATAACAGAATTAATTACGATGAAGCATGCTTTGGATAAACAAAATTTCTCGTATCAAAATCTTCTTGGTACTTCACCATCAACTAAATTAGTAGAAGTACATGATTTAGTCATTGGTTCTTCTATATCTCCATTATTTAAGTTAGCGGATAAAGTAGCAAAAACAGATGCGAAAGTATTATTGCAAGGTGAAACAGGGGTGGGGAAGAGCTTGATTGCCAAATATGTTCATTCAAGAAGCTCTCGGAGCCATGAGGTTTTTATAGAGTTGAATTGTGCGGCTATTCCCGAGCATTTAGTAGAATCTGAATTATTTGGATACGAAGCAGGAGCATTTACAGGAGCTCTTAAGCAAGGAAAAATGGGCATTTTTGAAAAAACAAATGGAGGTACACTTTTTTTAGATGAAATTGGTGATCTCCCTTTAGATATTCAAGTCAAATTATTAAAAGTAGTAGAAGATAGTCAATTTAATAGAGTGGGTTCTACTGAAATGAAAAAAGTGGATGTTCGGATTATTACTGCGACACATAGAGATTTAGCTGCATTAGTACATGAAGGTAAATTCCGAGAAGATTTGTATTACAGATTAAATATCGTAAGTTTTGAGGTTCCACCATTAAGAGAAAGAAAAGAAGAAATTGTTCCACTTCTAGAAATGTATATGAACAAATTTAATAATAAATACAATGAAAATAAAAGTATGACACCTGAATGCATTGAATGGTTAACAAATTATTCTTGGCCAGGGAACATCAGAGAATTAGCCAATTTAGCTGAAAGGTTGGTCGTAACCACTTTTCAAGATCGTATAGATGTAGTAGATCTTCCACCTTTAATCCAACCAGTTGATACAAAGGCGAATCACCAAAATTTAAGAGAGGCTGTTGGAGAAGTCGAGCGAACTCTTATTATAAATGCAATGAAAAAGCATGGTTCAACAAGAGCTTCAGCAAAAGTACTTGGAATAAGTCAAAGCTCGCTTGTCCAGAAAATGAAAAAATATCACATACGAGTAGAAAACGAATCATAATAGAAAAATGATTCGTTTTCTACTCGTTTTTTGTGAATTAACTATCTTCCTAGTTACAATCAATGGGAAAAATTATGTTGTTATTATTTATAACTTGTTTACGTTATTTCTAATAAGAGCGTGTTTTTTAGATTACATAAATTTGGAATCTAGTATTTTATGTCTGTAATAAATAGAAGTTTGGAACACAACTTGCAATTGGTTTGTTTGTAAGGGTTTACATGATAGAAGGGGAGAGTTATATGAATATATCTTTATTTGCTATGGCAAACAAATTAGTTACTGGAACAGATGCTTTACAACAGCTTCCAAAGGAAGTTGTACAGTTAGAAATGAAGAATCCACTAATCGTAACTGATAAAATTCTAATCAAAGCAGGAGCTGTTAAACAAGTAGAAGATCTACTTGAAGGGGAGTATGGTATTTTTTCAGATGTTAATCCCGAACCAGAGATAGAAATCGTTGAGAAATGTGTAGCAGCTATTAAAGAAGGAAACCATGATGGACTTATTGCAGTCGGAGGCGGTAGTGCAATTGATATTGCGAAAGCATCGTCTGTGATGGCAACAAATCATGGTGAAATAGAAAAGTATTTTGGTACAGATTTAATTGAGGTACCAGGCCTTCCTTTAATCGCGATTCCAACAACAGCTGGAACAGGATCGGAAGTTACAAATATTTCGATTTTGTCTGATACTAAAGAACAAGTTAAAAAAGGAATCGTTAGTCCATACCTTTTACCAGATGTAGCACTTGTTTCACCAATTATGACACTTACTTGCCCTCCGAGTGTAACAGCGGCAAGTGGTGTAGATGCATTAGTTCATGCAATTGAAGCTTATATTTCAGTGAATGCCTCACCAATTACAGATTCATTAGCAATTGGAGCAATGAAGTTAATTTCGAAGAACTTACCAAAGGCGTATGCAGCGCCAGATAATCTTGAAGCGCGTGAAGCTATGATAACAGGAAGTTTAATGGCAGGACTTGCTTTTGGAAATGCTGGTGTAGGAGCTGTACACGCATTAGCCTATCCATTAGGAGGACGTTTTCACGTTTCGCATGGCGTAAGTAATTCGTTATTATTACCCTTTGTTATGAAATGGAATAAAATTGCTTGTCTAGAAAGATATCGTGATATTGCTGAAGCTCTAGGAGAAGATGTTAGTCACTTAAATGATGATCAAGCTGCTGAAACTGCAATTGAAGCTATGACTAGGTTGTGTAGATACGTCGATATTCCGGAATCATTACAAGAATTTAATATTCCAGAATCTACTTTAAGTGAAATGGCAGAGGAAGCTATTAAACAAGTTCGTTTACTTCGAAACAATCCAAGGAAACTAAGTGTTAAAGATATTGAAAAAATCTATCAATCTGCTTATTAAATGGAGGACATAATATGAAATGGAAAAAACGTATCGATGGTCAAGAAACGCCTTATATTCCTGCAGGACCATTTAAAATAAGATTACCTTTTATTCATTACAGATTTGAATGGCCTGACTATGTTCAAGGATTACTCATGTGTGCAGTTGATCTAGGAGCTATCACATTATTAGCAGACCATCTTGGAATGCCTTTTGAGGTTGCATTAGCTATTGTTATTTTAAATGGTTTATTATATTTAACCCATCATATATTAGGTGATCCTGTTATTCCGGGATGGATTACTCCAGCCGTTCCGTTAATCGTATTATTTGTAAAACAATTTGAAGAAGGACCTGATCGGGTGTATGCACTTATTGCTTTTCAGTTAACCTTAGGGATACTATCTATTTTTCTTGGAGTAACAGGTCTAGCAAGTAAAGTAGTTCGTTTAGTTCCGAATGCAATTAAATCAGGAATTATTTTGGGGGCTGGTATTGGAGCGATTGTATCAATCTTTGAAGTAGGAGGAAAGTTTGAACTATTTCCGATTACGATTACAATCTGTATTGGATTCGCATTTTATTTACTTTTTTCTAAACATTATGAAAAACTTAAGCTTAAAAATAAAATGTGGGTTCTGATTGGTAATCTAGGTATTTTACCAGCTATTTTATTAGCTGTAATTGTTGCACCTATTTTTGGAGAAGCAAAATGGCCTGATATTCAATGGGGATTCAGTAATCCAGATTTTGCTACACTTTGGTCTGATTATACTGTTTTTGGATTAGGATTCCCAGCATTTTCTTATTTTTTAAGTGCTATACCAGCGGTATTAGCGACGTACTTAGTAGTATTTGGTGATGTGTTAAAAACTAAAGCATTATTATCTGAATCTGATGTAGTTCGTACAGATGAAAAAGTAGATTACAACCCGAATAGAGCGCATTTGATTTTTGGTGGTAGAAATATGGTGATGAGCATGATTGGCCCAGATATTACCATGGCAGGACCTATGTGGGCTGCAATGCAAGTTGTTGTAGTAGAACGTTTTAAGAGTGGAAAAAAAGCCATGAATTCTTTCTTTGGTGGTGCAGGTTCTTTCCGTTGGGGAACAAATACGGGACTTTTGTTATTACCTATTGTTAGCTTAGTTGAACCAATTTTGGGTGTTGCTTTAGCACTAACACTTCTAGTTCAGGGATATGTAAGTGTAAGAATCGGTGTTATGCAATCTCAGAGTCAACGAGATTTAGGAATAGCTGGTGTCGTTGGTGCCATTCTCGTCATTAAAGGTGCTGGTATGGCATTTGCCGCTGGTATTATCTTATGTATATTACTGTATGGTAAGGATTTCTTACGTGGTGAAAATGATCAAACATTTTCTCATCACGCCAAAGCCAAGAAAGAAATAGAGGCTAAGGAGGTAAAGGCAGGATGAAGAATGATGTATTAAATATGGATTTATATATTAATGGTGTAAATGTTCGAGCATCGAAAAGTTTTCCTGTGGAAAATCCAGCAACATTAGAGATTGTCGGCTACGTTCAGGATGGAACAGAAAAAGAAGCGAAGCAAGCTGTTGATGCAGCTCATGCAGCCTTTTTAAAATGGTCTAAAATAAGTGCTTATGAACGTGCGGAGATGTTAGAGAAATGGTATGCCATTGTTGAAAATAGATTAGAAGAAATAGCGATAGTTATGACAAAAGAGCAGGGGAAACCATTTTCTGAAGCAAAGGGTGAGATGAAATATGCTTCTAGTTTTATTAAATGGTATGCAGAGGATGCGAAAAGAATTTATGGAGAAATGATTCCAGCGACTACGTCTTCTAAAAGAATCTTTGTTCAAAAACAAGCTGTTGGTGTAGCAGCCGTTGTAACTCCTTGGAATTTTCCAGCAGCTATGATTACTAGAAAAGTAGCACCTGCATTAGCAGCTGGTTGTACGGTTGTCATTAAGCCAGCCGAACAGACACCGCTCACAGCTCTTTTATTAGCAGAATGTGCCCATGAAGCTGGGATACCATCTGGTGTCATTAATGTTGTAACAACGCAAAATGCGGGAGAAATTGTTGATGTTTGGATGAAAGATTCCCGAGTGAAGAAGGTTACTTTTACTGGTTCAACTCCTGTAGGAAAGTTACTTATGCGAAAGGCTGCGGATACGGTCAAGAAGGTATCACTTGAACTTGGCGGCTTGGCTCCATTTATAATTGCTGAGGATGCCGATATCGAAGAAGCTGTAAAAGGTGTTATTACATCAAAATTCCGCAACGCTGGACAAACTTGTATATGTGCTAATAGGATATATGTTCATGAAGAGATTAAAGAGCCATTTTTAAAAGCCTTTGAAGCAACTGTATCGAATTTGAAAGTTGGAAATGGACTTGAAGGATCAGATATTGGCCCTTTAATAGATGAAAAAGCTGTAGAGAAGGTTCAAGCACAATTAAAAGATGCTATTCAAAAAGGAGCAATACCTCATAAGTCGCAATCAGACAGGCAAGATTCTGGTTATTTCTTTGAACCAATTATTCTTTCTAATGTCACCGATGATATGATTTGTATGCAGGAAGAAACATTTGGACCACTTGCGCCTGTTAGTACTTTTACAACAGATGATGAGGTGATTCAAAGAGCTAACGCTACGAATTTTGGTTTGGCAGCATATGTTTATACACAATCTTTACAAAAAGCTGTTATTTATTCAGACCATTTAGAGTATGGCATTGTTGGAGTTAATGACAGTGCGCCATCTGTAGCTCAAGCCCCTTTTGGTGGCATGAAAGAAAGTGGACTTGGTAGAGAAGGTGGCCATTACGGCTTAGAAGAATTTTTAGAAGTGAAATATGTGTCATTACAATTGAAGTAAAGAATAAAAAAATATGGAGTAGTTACCAATAACAAAGAGGGTGTCCAAGAAGGATACCCTCTTACATTTTATGTGATTTTTATACTCTTCCTTATCTCAGGCCAAAAAGCAAAATTTAGCGATACACGGACAAAATGCGTAGCATCACTTTTTAGACAGCTTCTTTCGTGTTCGGTTAAAGGGATGAATGTTTTGAAACTTCTGTTAAATAATTACGTATATAATGAAAACAGGCTGAGGAGGGGTTTTATGACAGAATATAATAACAATGAGCTTATTATGTATGAAGAAGAGCCTTCATTTTTTGATCGTATGGATGAGTTTATGTTTAGCGGTTCAGGAGATGCTTTATTTACGATTATTCCAATTTTTATTGCTCTCATTGCTTTTATTGTTTTTTTTCTTATTATTAAATCCATTATACAAAGTGTTTCTACTTGGAACCAAAATAATAAACAACCTATAGTGAAAGAAGAAGCGATAGTTGTGGGAAAAAGAACAAGTATCCGTGGTGGTGGTGAGACGCGTGCGTACAATGATTATTATGTAACTTTTCAATTACCACAAGGAGAGCGTTTAGAGTTTCAAGTTAAGGGAACAGAATATGGGCAACTCATTGAAAAAGATCAAGGAGAGCTAGAATATCAAGGAACTAGATTTTTAGGGTTTAGTCGCTATCATGTGACATCTGAATAATATCATCACTGTTTCCGTTTGCTGTTATTAGTATGGCAGGCTTTGTCTTTTTAGGTCTTACTCAGGAAACCAATACTTTTATGCTATGAAGCCATTTCGAGCATTACTATCTACTATTGCAACAGCTGTATTAACATCTGGCATATGTATATCATTCATTTCGCTAAGTAATAGAGTTTCATAATGAGCCAATATTTACGCCTGTTTCAACCTTAATTCCTTTCGTTATTCCATCTGTTTGTTTATTCGTTTTTCTAGGTCTAACAGAAAAGAACCGATTAAAACCAAATGTCTGGGCAGATTATTATAAAGCGAGTTTTGATCCTACTGATGAAAAAGAATACAAACGAATGGCAGTATACGGAATCTTTCTGGTGCACTATGGATTTTTTTAATCGGTATTTTCCTTGCCATTGGATTTTTGGTTGGGTGGAAATTTTTATGGTTAATTTTTATTTTTACAATTGGTTTTCAGGTTCTGCTTGAGGCATATTTTGCGAATAAAAGAGTCAACTCATAATCAGTTAACATAAAAGGTCATTCAAGCTTGGATGGCCTATTTGCATTGACGTGTTAGGTGGCATTTCCAAAATGGAAGATAATCTATGTATTTGCATTAACGTAAATTGTAGCAGATAATATAAGTAGTTCATTTGGTTCCTTTAAATAATCTAGTTTAGTAGATGAGGGTAATAGCACAATGAACAAATAAAAAAAGTACCATAAAAAAAGAAAGCGAAGTGGAATTATGAGCCTCCGAATTTGTGAGGTGACTGCTGACAATTGGGTTGAAGTAGCCCTTTTATCAGTTGATGAACAACAGAAGGATTTTATTGAAAGTAATTCATTTTCATTGGCACAATCAAGATTCGAACCGCAGTGGCAATCTCTAGCTTTGTATGATGATGACACTATCATTGGATATGCAATGTGTGGTAAGGATATTAGTAATGGAGATGTATGGCTTGACCGTTTTATGATTGATCAAAAACAGCAAGGGAAAGGATATGGGAAAAGAACTCTTCCGATGTTAATTGATTACATTAAGAAACGATATCAGTGTGAAAAAATTTATTTAAGTATTTCTCCTGATAATAAAATCGCACAAAAGCTTTACGAACAGTTTGGTTTCAATTTAAATGGTGACATTGATAATAGTGGAGTAATAAGTGGATTAGTAATGGTATTAGATGAAACAAATACTCCACAACAAAAATTATTATAGTAAATTATATATTAAGGCTTTAGACGTGAAGAATTCTTCCGTTTGAAGCCTTTTCCTATGGGGTAAAAAGTATAGTGTTGTACAAAATAATCTATTTAGCTACGGTATGCTTTTGGGCTTTCGCTGCTATGTTGAATTGCTTTAGTCAGACATATTATTTGTGATAAATATCACAAATAACAATATTTTCACTATTTTAATAATGTTTGAGCAATATATTTTATTATTAAAATATATAGTGATAAACTACATGCATGAGGGGGATGTTAAAATGAAAAGATTACAAGATAAAGTAGCAATTATTACTGGTGGAGCAGGCGGAATTGGTAAAGGTATGGCTATGGCTTATGTTAAAGAAGGAGCAAAAGTAGCCATCATTGACGTAAATGCTGAAGCTGGTGAACAAACAATTAAAGAATTGCAAGCGCATTCACCGGAATCGATTTTTATACAAGCAAACCTTATGGAACATAATAAATTAAAAGGAATTGTAGACGAAGTAGTAGCAAAATTAGGTAAACTAGATATTCTAATTAACAATGCACACGCTTCTAAACAAGCACCTTTCGAAGAAACAACTCAAGAAATGCTAGACTTGTCATTTAATACAGGTTTCTATCCAACTTTCTATTTCATGCAAGCAGCATTACCTTACTTAAAAGAAACAAAAGGTAAAATCATTAACTTTGCATCTGGAGCAGGTATTAATGGTAATCCAAAACAAGCATCTTATGCAGCAGCAAAAGAAGCCATTCGTGGTATCTCGCGTGTAGCGGCAGATGAATTTGGACCTTACGGTATTAATGTAAATATTATTTCTCCAATTGCAAACTCACCTGGTATTCAACAATGGGCTCAAGCAGCACCAGAAGATTACAATGCAATGCTTTCAAGAATTCCTTTAAGAAGACTTGGAGAACTTGAAAGTGATCTAGGACGTGTAGCTGTATTCTTAGGTAGTGAAGACTCTGACTATATTACTGGTCAAACTATCATGGTTGATGGTGGAGCAATTAAATTACGATAATTTCTATTTATAATCGTCAGGAACTTATTTCCCTTCGGTTATAGGCTGTTAACTAGCAGTAAAGATATTCATACGATTAAATAAATGGGATGGTTTTTTCTTTGGGGTGGAAATAGTGGAAGGAACAGACACACTGAAATTAATTAGAATCATGCAGCAATATAACAATCAAGCGATATTTAAGTGGACGAAGGCTACGAACCATAATTTAGGGATTTCACCAATACTTGTATTGGCGGAACTTAAACATAAAGGTCCACAAAAGCAAACGGAATTAGCTCATACATTAGGCTATACACCAGGGGCATTAACAAATATTGCAAATAAATTAATTGTTCAAGAACTTGCTGAACGTATATACGATCAAAATGACCGTCGTTCAGTAATAATGAAAATCACCGATAAAGGTAGACAAGTATTACAGGAATCTGAAACAAAGGGACATGCCTTACATGCTGAGTTATTTCAAGTTTTAAGTGAAGATGAGCTAAAGCGATTTTTAGCGATTTACGAGAAGCTTGTTAACAACATGGATGTATAAAGGTTGTATTAGGGGGAGAGAAGATGGGACGCGTTCAAAATAAAGTAGCACTTGTAACAGGTGCAGCTTCAGGGATAGGTTTGTCTACTGCACAACTTTTAGCTAAAGAAGGTGCTAAGGTTGTTCTAGCAGATTTTAATGTTGAAGGTGCAAAAGAAGCGGCTGAAAACATTAAAAGTCTTGGTGGAGAAGCAGTTGGTATCTTTTTAGATGCTTCTAAAGAAGATTCTATTAAAGAAGCAGTTGAATTTACTGTAGCAGAATACGGTACAATTAACGTTTTATATAATAATGTTGGATTAACAAATCTACAAAAAGATTTAGATGCCGTTAATATTGATTTGGATGAGTGGGATCGTCTAATGAATGTTAATGCCAAAAGTGTTTTATTAGGTTGTCGTTTTGCCATTCCGCATATGATTAAAGCAGGTGGTGGATCCATTATTAATACTGCTTCAATGGCAGCATTTGCAGGAGATTCCATAAGATCTGCTTACGGTGCATCAAAGGCAGCTGTAGTGAATTTAACAAAATATATCGCAGCACAATATGGAAAAGATAAAATCCGTGTAAATGCAGTGGCACCAGGGTTAATTTTAACTCCTGCCGCTAAACAGAACATGCCAGCTGAAGTATTAGCGATTTTTGAAAAGTTCAACGCTCTTCCTTATCATGGAGAAGCAGAGGATATTGGACATACAGTTGTCTTTTTAGCCTCTGACGAATCAAAATTCATTACTGGACAAACGATTCAAGTTGAAGGTGGCCACTATATGGCTAACCCAAGTATTGCAGATTTCAGCAACTTTATGAAACAAGTTCAAAAATAAGAGAATTCTTTTATTTTAAAGCCCCGTTTTAGGTTAAAATAACTTAAAACGGGGTTTTTTAATAGGCTGTTTTCTAAAAGATTGTTGTTTTTATATGAGTTTATTGGATAAAAATAGCATAAAAAGGCCGGGTAGAGCGTAAGGTGCGAGACTCCTGCGGGAGCAGCGGGACAGGTGAGACCTCATAGACACTATGTGCCGGGGAAGTTCACTGCCCGCCCCGCGGAAAGCGAGCAACCTGGAGCGGAATGCAACTCAGTCTATATTCTCAACTTGTTCATAGTCAACAAAGTTTGCGAAAACTGCCTTTTAATATGAATTTAAAAAACTTGTTCTATAATCATTCTTACTTCTTTCATTAGCGGTAAAAATGAGCTTACTTTGAAACTATTAGGAGAGTGCAATGGAGCAATCTTTGATTGGAATATTTGTTGAGCATCCAGAATGGGCTGTTTGGATTAGTATCATTATTAGTATATTAGTGAGTATTGTGGGAGTTCTACCGAGTGTTTTCGTTACGGCTGCCAATATTGCCTTTTTTGGATTTGAGCAAGGTTTATATATCTCAATTGCTGGAGAGGCAATTGGAGCTATTGTTAGTTTTTATCTATATCGTAAAGGTGTTGATAAGCTTTCAGTTATAAGTCGAAATAAATTTATTTTACGGCTGCAGGAAGCAAAGGGAATTGAAGCCTTTCTTTTGATACTTGCTTTAAGACTATTCCCATTTGCACCTTCAGGATTGGTTACTTTAGCTGGTGCAAGTAGTGGTATGGGGATTGTAAGCTATTCTATTGCCAGCACTATCGGAAAAATACCAGCCTTATTTATAGAAGCCTTTGCTGTCAGCCAAGTGTTGAATTTAGGATGGAAGGCTCAGTTGATTCTAGTGATTACTTCTTTGGTTGTACTTGTAATCCTATATGTAAGAAAAAAATATGTTTTACTTAAGAGCTAGAAGCATATGTTTTTCATTGCAAGCACTCACAACTACTTCCATTATGTTATCATTCGTTCTTAATATTCTTATTATTTGCTTTCTACCTTTTTTACAATCTGCTAAAAAATACGATATAATTTTTAATGTAAATCTAAAATTAGGGGTTACGGATAATGAAAATATTAGTAGTAGAAGATCATGAATCGCTATTACATTCGATAAAAGGTATTTTAGAAAAGAGCTTTACAGTCGATATCGCTTCAAATGGTGAGGATGGCTATTTTCTTGCTCAACAAAATATTTATGATGCAATTATATTAGATGTTATGCTACCAGGTATGGATGGCTTTGAAATTTTAAGAAAATTACGTAGAGAAAATATCGAAACACCTGTGATGTTTCTGACGGCTCGGGATTCCTTAGAGGATCGAGTAAAGGGCTTGGATATTGGTGCAGATGATTATTTAGTCAAACCATTTCAAGCGCCAGAATTGGTCGCAAGAGTTCGAGCTTTATTAAGAAGAAGTGGGAATTTCACTAATGACCAGACAATTCGTTATAAAGGAATCGAATTACGAGGAAAAGAAAATGATATATTAATTGATGGAGAGCCTGTTAAGTTAACGTTAAAGCAATATGATTTACTTGAGTTTTTCATTGGAAACGTAGGATCTATTCTGACAAGAGAACAGATATATGACCGTATTTGGGGTTATGATTCAGATACAACAATAGGTGTTGTAGAAGTATTTACACATCATCTAAGGAAGAAGCTTGAACCGTTTGGATATGACAAAGATATTAAGACAGTTCGTGGAATAGGCTATATGCTTAAAAAGGAATAGGAGTAGTCGAATGTTTGAAAAGACGCGTATTAGACTAGCGATGCAAAATTCTATTATTTTGATACTAATCATCGGGGCGATAGCTGCGTCTGTATATTCTTATATGCAAGTACTATTGTATAGTGATTCTGATGATGATTTAAAAGATTTGCTTCATCAGTATGAAACTCTAGTAGAGAATCAATATATACCTTTGGAAGCAAGTATCACAAAGCCTACTTTTATTCAAGATCCTCGTGTACAGGTATTAATTTGGGACGATAAGAAAAAGTTAGTGCAAATAGACGACGAAGGCTTTCTGTTCTCTTCTAATCCAAAAGATTTTCGACCTATCCGTCAGCATGAAATTGAAGAAAAAAGTTCACATGGCTATTATTTTCGTAGTATCTCAGCCAAATTCTCAACTGATTATGGAGATTTTACCGTACAGTTATTGCGTAATGTAAATTCAGAACAGGAAATGTTGCAGCGGGTAGGAGCGCTTTTAGCATTAGGTACGATGGTAGGAGGCATTTTGGCTATTGTAGCTGGCTTTTATTTAGCAGGAGTGGCGCTTGTTCCAATTAATGAAGCCTTGACTAAACAGAAACAATTTGTTTCCGACGCTTCTCATGAGCTTCGTACACCATTAGCTGTTATACAGTCGCGAGCGGACCTCTTACTGCGTTCTCCAAAGGATACGATTGAAGCAAAGGCTGTTGATATATCCGTTATTTCGAAAGAAACGAGAAGATTATCAAAGCTAGTTAGTAACTTATTGTTATTAGCACGGACCGATACGAATAGATTAGATATAAAGAAAGAAAAGTTTCGACTCAATGAGGCGATACAAGAAGTAATTGCACCTTATAAAGAGCTAGCGGAATTACAGGAGAAAAAAATTATTATCAAATGTGATGAGCCAATTGAGATGTTCGGAGATATTGAAAGAATCCATCAGCTTGTTGTTATACTTTTAGATAATGCCTTAAAGTTCACAACAGAACATGGGGAAATTAATGTTATTTGTAGAAAAGTGAATAATGGTGTTGAGTTATCGGTTGCAGATAATGGAATAGGTATAAGCAAAAAGGATATACCTTATGTCTTCGATCGCTTTTTCCAAGGTGAAAAATCTCGCTCGGTGCCAGAAGGTACAGGGTTGGGGTTGTCTATCGCGAAATGGATTGTAGAACAGCATCAAGGGAAAATTAAAGTGAATAGTGAAGAAGGGAAAGGTACGATTTTTAGAATAACATTTCCAAAATAACCAATAGTAGCGTATGATGTAAGCAAAACAAAATGTAGTTATGCTACAATGTTTAAATAATATACTTTTTATGGAAGTAAGGAGATGAAGAGATGACTTGGATTCTAGCTGCTATGACATTACCAGCTTTGTTAGTCTATGTTTTCACAAGAGTCACTTATAATCACTTCGTCGGTTTGTCACTTTCGGTAGCTTTAATTGCCGCATCTGCATATGCAGGTTATACAGATACATGGACATTCATTATTCTTGATGCCATTTCTTTAACGTTTGGTCTATGGTTATCCATTCGCTTTATTAAACATAATACACGTCAGGGGCTGTCTCAAAAGTGATGATTAATCTCTTTTAAGATCCCTTTTCGCTTTAAATCCATAATTTTTATGACTTTGTAACGTATTTTTACTGTTCTTGCCTCTTTTTAAGAGAGTATTGTTAAAGTGGGGCATTAATCTGCTCTTTCCGCGTGAGTCTCTCGGATTTCACTTAAAAAATGAACATAAACATAAGATTATAATGCAAGAGGGTGTCCTATAAAAGCATAGCTTTTGGAACATCCTCTTTTTGGTTTGTAAGGTTAAAAATGCTCGTGTAAGGTTGAAATTGATAATAGGAATCAACGGACCCTTGTTTAAGTAAAAGCTGCTTTCTAGAACTTTTGAATAAGTAGTGCGGATGAAATGAGATTCCCTACTGATGCTATGAACTAGAAAATGGAACTTTAGCATTCTTCTAATTACTTTTATCGAATAAATGTTCGCTTTTGATGGTTAGACTTTAGTTGTTTGTGGTAGAATGTCTATATATTATTTTGTTCGTCAAAGATAAATAGGAATACAAAGTAGGAGGCCCGTTTTCATGAATGAATTTCAATTAGTTTCAAAATATTCTCCACAAGGAGATCAGCCTCAAGCTATCCAAACGTTAGTAAAAGAAATACAATCTGGAAAGAAACTTCAAACTTTGTTAGGAGCAACAGGAACAGGGAAAACGTTCACTGTTTCAAATGTTATTAAAGAAGTAAATAAACCAACGTTAGTTATTGCGCATAATAAAACATTAGCTGGGCAATTGTATAGTGAATTTAAGGAGTTTTTCCCAAATAACGCAGTGGAATACTTTGTCAGTTATTATGATTATTATCAGCCAGAAGCATATGTCCCTCAAACAGACACATTTATAGAAAAAGATGCAAGCATCAATGATGAAATTGATAAACTACGTCACTCTGCTACATCTTCTTTATTTGAACGGAATGATGTCATCATTATTGCCAGCGTATCTTGTATTTATGGTTTAGGGTCTCCAGAAGAATATCGAGAGCTAGTCGTTTCCTTACGAACTGGGATGGAGATAGAAAGAAATAAACTATTACATAAGCTTGTAGATGTTCAATATGCAAGGAATGATATCGATTTTAAGCGTGGTACATTTCGAGTACGTGGTGATGTTGTAGAAATATTTCCAGCGTCTCGAGATGAGCACTGTATTAGAATTGAATTTTTTGGTGATGAAATTGATCGGATTCGCGAAGTAGACGCACTAACAGGAGAAGTACTTGGAGAACGTGAACACGTAGCTATATTCCCAGCATCTCACTTCGTTACTCGTGAAGAAAAGATGAAGGTAGCTATTGAAAATATTGAGAAAGAGTTAGAAGAACAGCTTGTTGTATTTAAAGAACAGGGTAAATTATTAGAAGCTCAACGGATTGAGCAACGTACTCGCTATGATTTAGAAATGATGAGAGAAATGGGCTTCTGTTCTGGAATTGAAAACTATTCAAGACATTTGACATTAAGACCACCTGGTTCAACACCATATACATTATTGGATTACTTTCCAAAAGACTTTTTACTTGTTATTGATGAGTCCCATGTTACGCTGCCCCAAATCAGAGGTATGTTTAATGGTGACCAAGCGCGTAAACAAGTTCTTGTTGACCACGGTTTCCGTCTTCCGTCAGCTATGGATAATCGACCATTACGATTTGATGAGTTTGAGGAAAAGGTAGGTCAGGCTATTTTTGTATCAGCTACACCTGGCCCATATGAATTAGAGCATTGTCCGGAAATGATTGAACAGATTATTCGACCTACAGGATTGCTTGATCCAACGATAGATATTCGACCAATTCAAGGTCAAATTGATGATTTGATTGGAGAGATTCAAGATCGCGTGAAACGGAATGAACGCGTTCTTATTACAACATTAACGAAGAAAATGTCTGAGGATTTAACGGATTATTTAAAAGAAATTGGTATTAAGGTGCAATATTTACATTCAGAAGTGAAGACATTGGAACGAATTGAAATTATTCGTGAACTTCGCTTAGGAAAATATGATGTTTTAGTAGGAATTAATCTACTGAGAGAAGGTTTAGATATTCCAGAAGTTTCGTTGATTGCCATTTTAGATGCTGATAAAGAAGGATTCTTACGTTCGGAACGATCGTTAATTCAAACGATTGGTAGGGCAGCCAGAAATGAACATGGTCATGTCATTATGTATGCTGATAAGATTACCAATTCAATGGAGCTCGCAATCAGTGAAACGAAACGACGTCGTATGATTCAGGAAGCATATAATGAAAAGCATGGAATCACACCTACAACGATTCAAAAAGATATACGAGATGTTATTAAGGCTACACAGACGGTTGATGAGCAAGAAAGCAATGAACCAGCTATTAGATTAGATAAATTAAGTAAAAAAGAACGTGAAAAAGTAATCACAAATATGGAAAAAGAAATGAAGGAAGCAGCCAAAGCATTGAATTTCGAGCGAGCTGCTGAGCTGCGTGATTTAATATTAGAGTTGAAACTGGAAGGATGACAAGAAAATGGCAATGGATAAAATAGAAATAAAAGGAGCAAGGGTCCATAACTTAAAAAATATTGATGTCACAATTCCAAGAGATAAATTGGTTGTATTAACGGGATTATCTGGATCAGGTAAGTCATCTCTTGCTTTTGATACGATATATGCAGAAGGCCAACGACGATATGTGGAATCATTATCTGCTTATGCTCGGCAGTTTTTAGGGCAAATGGATAAACCAGACGTAGATACGATTGAAGGGTTATCACCAGCTATTTCGATTGATCAAAAAACAACCAGCCGTAATCCTCGTTCAACAGTAGGGACTGTAACAGAAATTTATGATTATTTACGTCTTTTATATGCTCGTGTCGGTAGACCGACATGTCCAAATCATAATATAGAGATTTCTTCTCAAACAATCGAACAAATGGTAGATCGAATTGTTGAATATCCAGAAAAAACAAGACTGCAAGTATTGGCTCCAGTTGTATCTGGAAGAAAAGGAACACATGCAAAGGTTTTGGAAGATATCAAGAAACAAGGTTATGTTCGTGTTCGAGTAGATGGAGAAATCTATGATATTGGAGACGATATTGAACTTGAAAAAAATAAAAAGCATGACATTGAAGTCATTATTGACCGTATTGTATTAAAAGAAGGAATTGAAGCGCGATTATCCGATTCATTAGAAAGTGCGTTAAAGTTAGGTGAAGGTAAGGTCATTATTGAGATAATTGGTCAGGAAGAGTTGCTTTTTAGCGAACATCATGCTTGCCCATTATGTGGGTTTTCTATCGAAGATCTAGAGCCGAGAATGTTTTCCTTTAATAGTCCATTTGGAGCTTGTCCAGATTGTGATGGTTTAGGATCAAAGTTAGAGGTAGATCTTGATTTAGTCATCCCAAATAAAAACGTAAGTTTACGAGAACATGCGATTGCACCATGGGAGCCAACAAGCTCACAGTATTATCCAACTTTACTTCAGGCAGTAGCGGATCATTATGGTATTGATATGGATATGCCCGTTAAAGATATTCCGCCTTCACTAATGGATAAGATTTTGTACGGATCAGGGAAAGAAAAAATTTATTTCCGTTATGAAAATGAATTCGGTCAAGTTAGAGAAAATCATATCGAATTTGAAGGAGTTATTCGAAACGTAGAGCGACGTTACAAAGAAACTTCTTCAGATTATGTTCGAGAACAAATGGAAAAATATATGGGTGAGCATTCTTGTCCTACTTGTAAGGGGTATCGCTTAAAGAAAGAAGCTCTTTCTGTATTGATTAATGGAGATCATATCGGGAAAATTACCTCACTTTCTATTGAAGATGCATATAAATGGTTTGATAATCTAGATTTAACTGAGAAAGAAATGCAAATTGCGAACTTGATTCTTAGAGAAATAAAAGAAAGATTAGGGTTCCTTGCAAATGTTGGCTTGGAGTATTTAACTTTGAGCAGAGCGGCTGGAACGCTTTCAGGTGGAGAAGCACAACGAATTCGATTAGCTACTCAAATTGGTTCTCGATTAACAGGCGTACTTTACATTTTAGATGAACCCTCAATCGGGTTACATCAACGAGACAATGACCGATTAATTAGTACGTTGAAGAATATGCGTGACATTGGAAATACGTTGATAGTCGTGGAGCATGACGAAGATACGATGTTAGCAGCCGATTATTTAATCGATGTTGGCCCAGGAGCTGGTATTCATGGTGGAACAATCATTTCTGAAGGAACTCCAGAATATGTCATGAATGATGAGAATTCTTTAACTGGACAATATTTATCTGGTAAAAAGTTTATTCCGCTTCCTGATGAACGAAGAAAGTCAGATGGACGTTTTATTGAAATTAAAGGTGCAAAAGAAAATAATTTGAAAAATGTGAATGTAAAATTCCCTTTAGGCACATTTATTGCTGTTACTGGCGTATCTGGTTCAGGAAAAAGTACGCTTGTTAATGAAATTCTTCATAAATCATTAGCGCAGAAATTGCATAAAGCAAAAGCGAAACCAGGACAGTTTAAGGAAATCAAGGGTGTTGATCATTTAGATAAAGTTATAGATATTGATCAATCACCAATAGGAAGAACGCCAAGATCGAATCCAGCTACGTACACCAGTGTTTTTGATGATATAAGAGATGTATTTGCTTCAACGAATGAAGCAAAGGTGCGAGGCTATAAGAAAGGACGCTTTAGCTTTAATGTTAAGGGTGGCCGTTGTGAAGCTTGTCGTGGTGATGGAATCATTAAAATAGAGATGCATTTCCTGCCAGATGTCTATGTTCCATGTGAGGTCTGTCATGGTAAGCGATATAATCGTGAAACGCTGGAAGTAAAATATAAAGGCAAAAATATTGCTGATATTCTAGATATGACGGTTGAAGATGCGGTGGATTTCTTCGAAAATATTCCGAAAATCAGTCGTAAACTACAAACAATCTATGATGTAGGGTTAGGATATATTACATTAGGGCAGCCAGCTACGACTTTATCTGGTGGCGAAGCACAGCGTGTAAAGTTGGCAGCAGAATTACATCGACGTTCAAACGGACGCTCTTTGTATATATTAGATGAACCTACAACTGGTTTACATGTTGATGATATATCAAGATTATTAGTCGTTTTACAGCGTCTGGTTGAAAATGGAGATACAGTATTAGTCATTGAACATAATCTAGATGTAATTAAAGCAGCAGATTATATCATTGATTTAGGACCAGAGGGTGGAGCAAAAGGAGGAACGATTATTGCTACAGGGACACCTGAGGAAATAATCGAAGAGGAAGCTTCTCATACGGCAAGATACTTAAAGCCTATTTTAGAACGTGATCGTAAAAGAATGAACGATTTAGTGAAAGAGAAAGCGAATGTATAGAACGAATCCAGATTGTTTTCATATATTAACAGTCATGAATTCTTATTGAGAATACTTTGGTTTTAGATCTTTTAAAAAGGGTAAGATGTAGATTGTACCCTGATATAATGAAGTATTGTATAAGAGGGTGTTCGCCAACAAATAAACTTTGGCACACCCTCTTTTTTTGCAAATTACATAGAAGAATAGAAAAATATGCTTCAATGTCGAAATGCCTTTGTTAAATATTTACAATAAATGTGATATTTCTTAGGAAATAATCGCAATGATTACATACATTGTCGTTTTAAGAAGTCGAAGGATGGAAATAGAAAGGTATTTTTTCTTGAAACCTATTTAAGGAATAATCGTATTAAAACTATAAGGTGTGAAAAGAGGAGAGGGTTACACATGGAGACAAATAAAGTGATTTCAGCACTCAGTTATTTTAGTGTGTTTTTTGCCCCGTTAATTGTTCCGATTATTATTTATTTTGTTAGTGATGATTCTTTTGTTAAAAAACATGCCAAATCGAGTTTGATTTCGCATATTATCCCGGCATTATACATACCTTTTCTAATTGGAGCTTTCATTTATGATGTAGGGCAATCATCTGAGTTCCCGGCAGTATTTTTAATATTTATGGCTTTATTTTTGATTTTGAACATAGTTATTTTTATTTGGAATATTGTTAGAGGAGTTAAACTATTAGTTAAGTAGGTTAAGGTTAGGTTTTGTTCACCTCACCTCACACAAAAAAGTGTGTATATTAAAAATAATTAAAATTTTTATTATTGGATAGAAAATCAGTTATTGTCGTATAAAAGTTTAAGGATAAATTGAATGGAGGAATAAAAAATGAATGAAGAGAAAAAAAGAATACTTAGTTTAGTTGAGGAAGGAAAAATCACTGCAAGTGAAGCATTAACTTTATTAGAATTACTAGAGCAAGAGAAACAGCATAATCAAGAAAAAGAAAAAGAAATGATTACGGAGCTATCAACGGTTGTTGTTTTAGATGAAGAAGAGAAAAAAGAACAAAAAACAGAGAAAAAAGTAGCTTCAGCGAAAGACATGATTTTAGATTTTGTGGATAATATCTTTACAAAAGTAAAAGATTTAGATTTAAACTTTACTAAACATACTGAAATTAATCATATTTTTCATGATCAATCATCGACGTTTGATGAAATCAATATTGAAGTAGCAAATGGAAATGTAGAAGTTGTATCTTGGGATCAACCTGGTGTGAAAATAGAATGTGAAGCAAAGGTATATCGTACGGAAGATCAAACGGAAGCTCGTAAAATGTTACTAGACGAGATCACGTTTGATGTGAAGGATTCGAAATTATATTATATAGTGGGCCAAAAATGGATAAGAGTTCATAGCAAAATCTATGTACCGTCATCACAATATGAAAAAGTTCGTTTGCGTCTTTTCAATGGTACAATTGCAGCTAGTCAATTACAAGTTGAACAATTTAAAGCGAAAACAGCGAATGGAAAAATTACATTAGATCATATTGTTAGTAAATCAGCTAGTGTTGAGACAGCGAATGGGAATATTGATCTAAATGATATTCATATAGATAAATTCGATTGTGAAACGATTAATGGTTCTGTGAATAGTAAAGGAACATTCGAATATGCTGAAATTGAAACTTTTAATGGGGGAATTTATGTAAAAGATTTCAATGAAAAAGCAAAAAATATCCATGCAAAATCTACTTCAGGATCAATTGCTATTACAGTGCCTCAAAATATAATCGTTGTTGGGGAAGCACGATCTAATTTAGGAGGCTTACATGTCGATGTCCAAGGTATGAAAATCATTGATGAGAAAAAAGAGGTTGTTCAAAAATTTATGAAGTTTGATAACGAGCAAAATGAAGACCTGAAGGTATATGTGGATTCTAGAACAGGAAGTGTGTCTGTTCTTCAAAAATAAGAACCCTTATGATAGCAAACAAAATGGGCGTGAGTGAATGGTTTCACTTACGCCTATTTGCATGAAACGAAAGTATTCAATGTAAAATGTCTGTTTGGCTCATTAAGGAAAAAAGCTAATCGAAAGAAATAAATCTCCTAACTAAGCTCCACTCATTGGCTAAGAGACATTGCTAATAGAGTTGACAAAAAACTATCTGATCAACGGTTGGTTGATTCAAACGAGTGTCCTAGAGCAGAATTTAGTCAATACGCACTACTGTTTATTTTCATTTGCAACAGGCCTTTATTTTTGATTTTGGTAAATAATAAAAGGATCATATCCTTGTTTTCGTAGCTTGTTTGCTAATATTTCTGCATGTTGTTTGTTTTTATAAGCTCCTATTTGTACTTTGTAGATGCCTTTTAGTGGTTCGTTAATCGTTGGTGGTTCAGGAAACTTTTTTAACTCATACTCTTCAGCTATGGCTTTAGCAATAGCCTCTCCACATGCCTTCCTATATGTTTCTGAACGTAATAATTTGATCTCGTCTGAATTGGTCATAAAACCACATTCAATTAATACTGCTGCCATTTTTGTTTCACGAAGTACGTGGAAATTAGAAGTTCTCACTCCACGATCCTTTAATCCAGTGGCGATAATAAGATTCGTTTGGATTTTTTCAGCAAGTGATAATGATCTTTTACTTGCATGATTATGAATAAATGTTTCAATACCGTTTGCATCATTCCATGTATTTCCATCTCCTGAAGCGTTAGCATGAATGGATATAAAGCAGGTGGCTTGTATTAAATTGGCTTGGTCGGTCCTGGTTTTTAAAGGTACATCATGTTTATCATTATGAGTGTAGATAACATTAACATTTTGATAGGTCAATATAGCTGCTTTCGTATATGCGGCTATGGCACGATTTATTTCATATTCCTTTAATCCATCAGGACTTCTTTTTCCTGGTGTATGATATCCGTGGCCAGCATCTAATACTACTTTCATTTTTTTCCCTCCCTTATTGCTTGTCGTAATATGATATGAATGCTTGTACAAAAAGGAGCGGGACAGCTATAGAAACTTTCCATTCCTCTTTAGAAAAATTTATTATGATTTTCAGCGTAGATAAAAGTGTCTTATGAATGGAAGTTTCACTTTATAAATAATTTGTTTATACTAGTAAATATGGTGAAATGAATGATGATAGTTAAAGAAGTCCTTCATTATGGTTCTTCTCAAGATTCAGCTCTAATTGTCAAATCAGTGAGAGCTTCGTTACATCTAAGTGTCACCTATATACATAAGAAATTTGGAATTTTTTAGTTTGCACAAAAAGTGCTAAACTAAAAAAGCACTCTTTACATGGTTAAAGGAGGATTTAAATTGGCGAAAGTACGTACGAAAGATATATATGAAAAGTTTAAGATGGAATTGATAAGTGGTGAAGAAGGGATTAGTAAACCAATCTCAACAAGCGATTTATCACGTCCAGGAATTGAAATTGCAGGATTTTATGAATATTATCCAGCTGAGAGAATGCAATTATTAGGAAAAACAGAGTTAACATTCTTTAATAAGCTTAGTAAATCGGAAAGAAAAGATCGAATGGATATGCTTTGTAAAGATATTACTCCAGGTATTATTATTACAAGAGGGCAGGAGGTTCCACCTGAGTTAATTGAAGCTTCAGAACGTGAATCTGTACCTGTTCTACGTTCCTCGATGACTACCACTCGATTATTTAGTCACATTACAAATTATTTAGAAAGCAAGCTGGCTCCAACTACAGCCGTTCATGGTGTATTAGTGGATATTTATGGAGTAGGTGTATTAATTACAGGGAAAAGTGGCGTAGGTAAAAGTGAAACAGCACTTGAACTTGTAAAGAGAGGTCATCGATTAGTGGCAGATGATTGTGTTGAAATACGTCAAGAGGATCAGTCTACACTTGTAGGTGGAGCACCAGAATTAATTGAGCATTTATTGGAGATTAGAGGATTAGGTATTATAAATGTTATGACATTATTCGGTGCAGGATCTGTTTTAAGCCACAAGAAAATTTCATTAATAATTAATCTAGAGCTATGGGAAAAAAATAAGCATTATGATCGCTTAGGTTTAGATGATGAGAAGCAAAGAATTATTGATACAGAGATTCCCCGTTTAACAGTACCAGTACGTCCTGGACGAAATTTAGCTGTTATTATTGAAGTAGCTGCTATGAATTTCCGACTTAAACGAATGGGAATGAATGCAGCACAACAATTCTCAAGTAAATTATCTGAAGTTATTGATGAGCGAGATCACGAAGGATTATAAGTTGATTAGGGGAAAGGAAGAGAGGATATTACATGGACAAACATATAGAACCTATTAATCCAATTGCCATTGAAATCGGTTCGTTCTCGGTTCACTGGTACGGAGTTATTATTGGTACAGGCTTATTGCTTGGCTTATTATTAGCCTTAAGAGAGTCGGAAAAAAGGGGAATAAAGAAAGAAAAGTTTTTAGATATGATATTATATGCCGTACCGATTTCTATTATTTGTGCGCGTATTTATTATGTGATATTTCAATGGGACTACTATTCACAAAATCCAGGAGATATCATTAAGATTTGGAATGGTGGTATTGCGATTCATGGAGCTTTAATTGGGGCTGTATTGACGGCAATTGTATTTTGTCGCATTAATAAGCTATCCTTTTGGAAGATTGCTGATATTGCAGCACCGAGTATACTATTAGGTCAAGCGATTGGGCGATGGGGAAACTTTATTAACCAAGAAGCTTTTGGTGATGAAGTAAGTCGTCAATTTTTAGAAAATTTATATATTCCTGAGTGGATTATCAATCAAATGTATATTGATGGTTCCTATTATCATCCGACATTCTTGTATGAATCTTTATGGAATTTTGCTGGAGTCATACTTCTCCTTCTATTGCGTAAAGTAAATTTAAGACGTGGAGAATTGTTCCTATCCTATGTGATCTGGTATAGTATTGGTCGCTTCTTTATTGAAGGACTAAGAACGGATAGTTTAATGTTGACTGAAAGTCTACGTATGGCACAAGTTATCTCCATTGTTTTAGTTGTAGGAGCGATTATTCTATTAATTGTTCGTCGTGTGAAAGGGTATAGTAAGGACCGATATTTAGATTTATAATAGCGTCGAGTGATTTTATAATCCTTCTCAACAAATCAATTGCTTCATAATGATTTGTTGAGAAGGATATATGTCTTTTATTGACTAAAAATTTAAATAATTTATAGATTTACATTTTGATTTATAGATTTAGCATCGTTGCTAAATGAGATTTGTTTCTTATGGAAAGTATAAAAAGTACTATAGAAAGCTCTAACAGGCATTAACTTATAGGGATTAAAAAGGAAAACTGTTTTCAAAAAAATTTTGTATTTAAATATGTTCAGTGAATAAAATGAGCAAAAAAGTCGATTGGAACGTAAGGTGCGAGACTCTCGCGGAAAGCGAGTATCCTCCTGAAGCTGAACTCAATCTTTATTCACTACTTGTTAATAGGCAACAGTTTGTGAAAAACCAAAGGGCAAAGCAATATACTAAGTGATTTACCTAAAGTTTGTTATGACAAATTTAGGAGCTTGCGTTTTAATGAGGGGGATTGCTTATGAAAAAAATTTCGTGGAAAAAAGGGATATTATCGGGGTTTAAAACAACATGGGTATTAGGGAAGGTGATATTTCCTATTACGTTTATTATCACTCTGCTAGGGTTTACTCCTGTCTTGCAAAAGATTGTTGATTTTATATCACCAGTTATGAAAGTCTTTGGATTGCCAGGAGAAGCGGCTGTTCCACTTGTATTAGGGAATTTTTTGAATTTATATGCTGGAATTGGTGGAATACTATCATTAGATTTGACAGTAAAAGAGGTATTCATTATTGCTGTCATGCTGTCATTCGCTCATAATATTTTCATTGAAACAAGTGTAGCTTTAAGCGTTGGCGTGAGGTTATGGGTCGTTTTATTAGTTAGATACGGCTTGGCATTTATATCAGCTATTATTATTAATATTGTTTGGTCAGGTGGAGATGAAATAGCGAAATACGGATTTGCTCAAATGAATCAGGCTCATCCAAATGGGGTTTTTGAAATGATCCTTTTATCAGCAGAAAAAGCGGCGATGGGCATTCTTCAATTAGCTATTATCGTTATTCCTTTAATGTTTTGTATTCAAATTATGAAAGATTTACGATGGATGGATGCTATTTCAAAACGAATGGGACCGGTTACTAGGTCATTAGGGATGAGCGAAAACACCTCTTTTACTTTGCTTTCAGGACTTGTTTTCGGACTTGCATATGGAGCAGGAGTAATGATTCAAGCTGTTCGAGAAGATGGAGTTAGTAGAAAGGATGCCACATTAGCAATTATCTTTCTAGTAGCTTGCCATGCTGTTGTTGAAGATACGATTATTTTTATACCGCTTGGTATACCTGTCATTTATTTATTACTTATACGACTGATTGTAGCCATACTGCTCACCATGCTTGTGGCTTATGCATGGAGAAGAGCAGATATGAATAAAAGGAAGGAAGCAACTTATGGACATTAGCATCAATACTTTGTTATTCGATTTAGATGGGACTCTCCTAAATACGAATGATTTGATTATTGCTTCATTTACTGATACGTTAAATCATTACTATCCTAACAAATATAAAAAGGAAGATATTCTGCAATTTATGGGTCCTCCTTTAGAAGAGGCTTTTCGTTCGATCGATGAAAATCAGGCTGTAGAGATGGTGGCTCATTATCGTGAACATAATTGGAAGAATCATGATAGGTTAGTAAAAGAATTCGAAGGAGTTTATGAAACGATTGTTGCATTAAAAGCAGCTGGATATAAAATGGCTATAGTTACAACGAAAATAAGAGAAGTGGTATTAAAAGGTTTAAAGCTAGGGAGACTTGAGTCTTTCTTTGATGTTGTCATTACCATTGATGATGTACAGCACGCTAAACCTGATCCAGAACCTATTTTTTTAGCATTAGAAAAATTACATTCTAAAACAGAGGAAACCATTATGGTTGGAGATAATCATCATGATATACTAGCAGGTAAGAATGCCGGTACGCTTACTGCAGGAGTAGCTTGGACACTTAAGGGGAAAGAGTACTTAAACTCATTTGGTCCAGATTTTATGCTAGATAATATGAAAGACTTATTACAAATATTAAAGGTTGATGATTATGAGGAGAACCAAACGATATCAGGTAGAGGGTGCTAATTCATTATGGCATGTATATAAAACAGTTCCTTTTTGGAAGGTTGTTCGTAATTTTATCGTTATACAAATGGCTAGATATACACCATTTCTCGGAATGAAGAATTGGCTTTATCGTACATTTTTGGGTATGAAGGTTGGAGATCAAACATCGTTTGCATTAATGGTCATGCTAGATGTGATGTTTCCAGAAAAGATTTCTGTCGGTCGTAATACGGTGATTGGATACAATACCACGATACTCGCACATGAATATTTAATTAAAGAATATCGCTTAGGTAAAGTGCAAATTGGTAATGAAGTTATGATTGGAGCAAACACGACTATTCTTCCTGGTGTTATTATTGGTGATGGTGCTATTGTTTCTGCTGGTACGGTTGTTCATAAAGATGTACCTGCAGGTTCATTCGTGGGGGGCAATCCAATGACGATTGTATATACGAAAGAGCAATTAGAAGAACGCTGGAAAGACGATCCTATCTATGGTGTGAACGTGGGCTCTTAAACAATTCAATATCAGTGTTGATCTTCTCAAAAGACAGTTTTGTAAAAGATTGTTGTTTTTAAATATATGTTCGGTGAATATATATTTAGCATAAAAAGGTCGATTGGAGCGGAATTCACCTCAGCCCATCTCCAATAATAGTGTATAGGGAACAAAGTATGTAAAAACTTCCAATGAAATAATGATTGTATTCAATATATTCGGAATACGTAAGGTGTCTACAATGTGGTACAAAATCATATTGTAGACACCTTTTTGTTTAGGAAATGATAAAAACCTATACATGTGAAAAACTTATTTTCCGAATATGTTGAAGTCCAGCTTCAACGGTACTTCCTCAGGATTATAAGCCAATCCGATTAGAAGGTTAAGGAATAACTTTCTGGTCGGAACCGTCTTATGTTGGCTGAGGTCTATAGGATGTTCCTTACTAGCAAGAAGGAGCATGCGCCTTTGTTTTAATAGAAAAGGGAATTTAAGACAAGTATCCCTCTTGACGAACAATTGCAAGAAGAGTACACTACTAATAACTTTATGTTTTAGTATATTAGCGAACTAAAGTGTTTTGGTGAATTAAGTGATAATGTTGATGAATTAGGGTACGATTAATATATCAGAATATTCTTTAAGAGGTGAGGGGAATGACGAAGTTATTCATGTTTGAAAAGCCACTAGGAATGAGGGATACTCTTCCACTGCTATATGAAGCAAAAAATAAAATTCGTAATAAAATGTTACAAGAAATAACGAGTTGGGGTTATCAAATGATTGAAACTCCAGCTCTTGAATATTATGAAACGGTAGGAGAAGCATCTGCTATTCATGACCAACAATTATTTAAGCTATTAGATCAGCAAGCTCACACTCTCGTTTTGCGTCCTGATATGACAGCTCCTATTGCTCGTGTCGCAGCTTCAAAGCTTTTAAAAAACAGAATTCCACTTCGACTTGCATACTCGGCCAAGGTTTTTCGAGCTCAGCAAAGAGAAGGAGGAAGACCAGCAGAGTTCGAACAAATAGGTGTTGAATGTATTGGCAATTCTGGTGTTAGTGGTGATGCGGAATCTATTGCGCTTTTAATTTCTACATTACAAGCAGCTGGTTTAAAAGAATTCAAAGTTTCGATTGGTCACATTGGTTTTGTTCAGGAATTATTTCTTCATATTTTGGGTAATGAAGAAAGGGCAGAACAATGTCGTAAATTCTTATTCGAAAAAAACTATGTAGGTTTTCGTGAACATGTAAAATCTTTGCATCTATCCTCAATTGATAAACAAAGAATACTAACGTTGCTCAATCTTAGAGGTACAGAAGAAATCTTTCAATTAGGGAAAAGCATCCTTGAAAATGAGATTGGCATCCATGCCATTGAAGAACTTGAAGCGTTATGGCATCAGTTAAAAGAATACGATGTCCAAGCCTATGTAAGCTTTGATTTAACATTAGTAAGTCATATGAGCTATTATACGGGGATTTTATTTGAAGTGTACACCAATCATGTAGGTTTACCAATTGGAAATGGTGGGAGATATGATAATTTATTAAATAAATTTGGATGGCAATCGCCTGCAACAGGCTTTGCGATTATGGCTGATCGTTTATTAGAAGCGTTAGGTGAACTTGAAGAATGCAATGATATCAAGTGTATTTTGTATAGTAAAGAAAATAGAAAAGAAGCTATTTTATTAGCCAAAAATCTACGAGATAACGGAGATCTTGTTGTACTGCAGGATATTAGTGGAGTAGATGATGTGGATGCCTTTACGAAAAGTTTTCAAACTGTTCAGTATTTAATAGGTAGCAGAAAGGAGCAAACATCCTATGAATGATTTTTTGACCATAGCTATGCCTAAAGGAAGAATTTTTGAAGAGGCAGCGGATTTATTACGAGCGGCCAAATTTCAGCTTCCTCCTGAATTTGATGACAATCGTAAATTAATTTTAGAAGTGGAAGAAGAAAACATCCGATTTATCTTAGCGAAACCAATGGATGTAGCTACTTATGTTGAACAGGGTGTAGCGGATATTGGTATTGCTGGTAAAGATGTCATGATGGAGGAAGATCGTGATGTTTATGAGCTGTTAGATTTGAAAATTAGTGCATGTTATTTAGCTGTCGCTGGTTTACCAGAAACGAAGCTTAGTGATGTAGCTCCTAAGGTCGCGAGTAAATACCCGAACGTTGCGTCTAGTTTTTTCCGAGAGCAGGGAGAACAAGTAGAGATTATTAAGCTGAACGGTTCTATTGAGTTAGCACCGCTTATTGGATTAGCTGAGCGAATTGTTGATATTGTTTCCTCTGGACAGACATTAAAAGAAAATGGGTTAGTAGAATATGAAAAAATCGCAGATGTTACTTCACGATTAATTGCTAATCCAGTTTCCTATCGAATTAAAGAGAAGCGTATTTCAGACTTAGTAAATCGCCTAGCAGATGTTATTCAATAGAGATCATAATGAGCTGAAGAAACGGGGAATAGCTATGAAAATTGAGAAGCGTACACCTAATTTATCTTTAAAAAGATCAGTAGATTCAGGGACAGCTGAACAAAGAGAAACTGTTCGAAAGATTATTTCTACTGTTCGAGAACAAGGAGACGAGGCTTTATTTGCTTATACGAAAGAATTTGATCAAGTAGAGCTGAAAAGTTTTGTGGTTACGGAAGATGAGATAGAAGCAGCTGTAAAGACAATGGATCACAGTATCTTAACGATTATGAAAGAAGCAGCTCAAAACATAGAAAGTTTTCACCAAAAGCAACGAAGAAATTCTTGGATGAATACTGAGGAATCCGGAACGATTCTTGGACAAAAGATCACACCTCTTGATTCGGTAGGTTTGTATGTGCCAGGTGGAACGGCAGCATATCCATCTTCCGTTTTTATGAATGTGATGCCAGCGAAAGTAGCGGGAGTGAAAAGAATTGTAATGGTTTGTCCTCCTGGAAAAGATGGCTCATTACCAGCTTCTGTGTTAGCTGCAGCCTCTATTGCAGGTGTTACTGAAATATACAAGGTCGGTGGAGCACAGGCGATAGCAGCGCTGGCATATGGAACGGAAAGTATTAAAAAAGTAGATAAAATAACTGGACCAGGTAATATTTACGTTGCTTTAGCGAAAAGAGAAGTGTTTGGAGATGTAGACATTGATATGATTGCAGGTCCAAGTGAAATAGCGGTATTAGCTGATGACACGGCCATTGCAGCTGAAGTAGCAGCAGATTTACTTTCACAGGCTGAACACGATACTAGAGCTTGTAGTGTATTGGTTACTAGTTCGATGAAATTAGCAGAAGAAACGGTTAAACAGGTTGAAGAACAGCTTGCTAAATTACCACGACAGGATATTGCGAGAAAATCTATAGAGGATTATGGAAGAGTGATAGTAACAGAAACGATAGATGAAGCCATTGAAGCAATAAATGAAATTGCCCCAGAACATTTAGAGGTGATTGTAGAAGAACCCATGTCAATATTAGGTAAGATACGCCATGCAGGTGCGATTTTTCTAGGGAGATATAGCTCGGAACCAGTAGGAGATTACTTTGCAGGTCCAAACCATGTATTACCTACAAATGGTACAGCCCGTTTTTCAAGTCCTTTAAATGTAGATGATTTCCAAAAGAAATCGAGCATTATTATGTACAGTCAGGCAGATTTTGAAAAAAATGCAGATAAAATTGCTGCCTTTGCTAGATTGGAAGGCTTAGAGGCACATGCTAGAGCCATTGATATTCGTAAAAAATAAGAATGCTGAAGGAGAAGCTGCTGATGAAACGAGAAGGAAAGATTTATCGCAAAACGGGTGAAACGGAAGTGAATTTAAGTTTTGAAATAGATGGGGAAGGAATTTCAAAAATTGATACAGGGGTTCCTTTCATGAATCACATGCTCGACTTATTTACAAAGCATGGTCATTATAATCTGGATGTTAAAGCAAAAGGCGATATTGATGTAGATGACCATCATACAACAGAGGATATTGGAATATGTTTGGGGCAGGCACTTGTTCAAGCATTAGGTGATAAAAAGGGTATTAAACGGTACGGAAATGCTTTTGTACCAATGGATGAAACACTAGCGCAAGTTGTCGTTGATTTAAGCAATCGACCACATTTAGAATTTCGTGCCGAGCTTCCAGCTCAAAAGGTAGGAACATTTGATACAGAGTTAGTGCACGAATTTTTATGGAAGTTGGCTTTGGAAGCGAGAATGAATCTTCATGTTATCGTTCACTATGGTCAAAATACGCACCATATTATCGAAGCTATTTTTAAGGCACTGGCTAGGGCTTTAGATGAAGCGACGACGATTGATCCGAGAGTAAAAGGAATTCCTTCATCGAAAGGAATGCTATAAATGATTGGTATTATTGATTACGGGATGGGAAATCTCTTTAGTGTGAGTAAGGCATTAGAGCGTTTAGACGTCCAATATTTTATTTCTGATCAGGTAGCTGAGTTACAAAAAGCAGATGGTTTGATACTTCCAGGTGTCGGTTCCTTCAA
The DNA here is from genome assembly GCF_000321185.1 of Bacillus sp. AP8. Lineage (NCBI taxonomy): Bacteria > Bacillati > Bacillota > Bacilli > Caryophanales > Bacillaceae > Bacillus > Bacillus sp. AP8. The sequence continues at coordinate 45,063 of NZ_CAPG01000056.1, read as the reverse complement.
GGATGCTATGACTCTTTTAAAAGAGAAAGAATTAGATGTATTTATTAAACAGTATACAAATAGTGGGGGTCTCTTGTTAGGAATTTGTTTAGGAATGCAGCTTTTATTTGATGAAAGTGATGAAAACGGCTACAGTGAGGGCCTATCTTTATTGTCAGGAAAAATTGTTCGTTTTAGTGGGGAAACCCCAAGTGGTGAAACATATAAAGTGCCTCACATGGGCTGGAATAGATTACATTTTAAGAGAAATGCAGCTATTTTAGCTAATTGTCAAGAAGACTTTGTTTACTTTGTCCATTCTTATTATTTACAAAGTAATGATCCTGAAGTATTTATTGCAACAACTAACTATTACGAAGAAGTACCTGCAATTGTAGGGAAAGAAAATGTAATGGGAATGCAGTTTCATCCAGAGAAAAGCAGTGAATTAGGAATGCAATTATTAGCGAATTTTATTGAGTTAGTTGAAAAGAAGGTGAAGGCATGAGTGCATTTACAATTTATCCAGCAATTGATATGAGAGGTGGAAAATGCGTTCGCCTCTTACAAGGTGATTATAATCAAGAAACGGTTTATGGCGATAGTCCGTTTGAAATGGCAAAAAGCTTTGTCGAGCAAGGAGCTAAATGGATTCATATGGTCGACCTGGATGGAGCGAAAGAAGGTCGTGGTGTCAATCATGAACATGTCATACGAGTAGTAAAAGAATTAGGTGTGAACGTTCAGATTGGTGGAGGAATTCGTACAGAAGAGGATATTCTTTTTTATTTAAATAACGGAATCAAACGAGTTATTTTAGGGAGTGTAGCTGTTTCTGATGTTGAATTCACTAAAGAAATGCTTAGAAAATACGGGTCATCCATTGCAATTGGTTTAGATGCCAAAGATGGAATGGTTGCCACTCACGGATGGTTAGAGACATCTAAAGTGTCAGCGATTGAATTGGGAAAAACGTTGGCAGAAGCAGGGGCAGAAGTATTTATTTTTACCGATATAGCAACTGATGGTACTTTAGCGGGTCCTAACGTTCGAGCAACAGAGCAGTTAGCTTTGGAAACAGGTAAAAGTGTGATTGCGTCTGGTGGAATTAGTAGTTTAGAAGATATTCAGCAGCTATCGAGTATTCAATCTTCTGGAGTATCAGGATCGATTGTAGGCAAAGCCATTTATAGTAATCGTTTTACGGTTCAACAAGCAATGAATTGTGTAGGTGGTGAAGAAAAATGATTACGAAACGAATCATTCCATGCTTAGATGTGAAAGAAGGACGCGTTGTAAAAGGTGTTCAATTTGTAAGTCTTAGAGATGCTGGAGATCCTGTTGAATTGGCGGAATTTTATGACAGCGAAGGGGCCGACGAGCTTGTTTTTCTTGATATTTCTGCTTCTCATGAAGGTAGAAAAACGATGGTGCAAGTCGTTCAGGATGTAGCTTCTCAGCTTGCTATTCCTTTTACAGTGGGTGGGGGAATCAATAGTTTAGAAGATATGAAACGAATCTTACGAGCTGGAGCAGATAAAGTATCGTTAAACACAGCTGCTGTTGAGAATCCATCTCTTATTAATGAGGGAAGTCAATATTTTGGAGCACAATGTATTGTCGTAGCAATAGATGCAAAATATGATGAAAAACTTGGCTCTTGGCGGGTGTTCACACATGGCGGTAGACGTGAGACAAGTCTTGATGTTATCGAGTGGGCGAAAGAGGCGGTAAATAGAGGTGCTGGTGAGATTTTACTTACAAGCATGGATTGTGATGGTGAAAAATCTGGCTTTGATTTAATTCTAACGAAGGCAGTTAGCGAAGCCGTGACGGTACCTGTTATTGCATCAGGTGGTGCTGGAAATGCCGAGCATTTTAAGGAGGCCTTTACGAAAGGGAAAGCAGATGCTGCATTAGCTGCTTCAATTTTTCATTATAAAGAAACATCTGTTAAAGAAGTAAAATCATATTTACAACAAGAAGGAGTGAACGTTCGATGAATGTTGAACAACTTAAATTTGATGATAATGGCTTGATTCCAGTGGTTGTACAGGATGTAACTACAAAAGAAGTATTAACCCTTGCTTATATGAATAAGGAATCTTTAAACAAATCGATAGAAACAGGACAGACATGGTTTTATAGTCGTTCCCGCCAGGAATTATGGCATAAAGGTGAGACAAGTGGACATACGCAAGACATTCAATCGATTTCATATGATTGTGATCAAGATGCGCTAGTGGTAAAAGTATATCCTAAAGGACCAGCTTGTCACACAGGTACTGTTTCTTGTTTTTCTAAGGTATTATTTGAAAAGAACTCGTCAACATTAGATGATAAAGAGGATATTCATTTTCTTTATGAACTGGAGGAGCTGATTTCACAAAGAGAGCAGGAACGTCCAGAAGGATCTTATACTACATACTTATTTGAAAAGGGTGTAGATAAAATTCTAAAAAAGGTTGGAGAAGAAGCTGCAGAAGTTATTATTGCTGCGAAAAATCGAAATCATGATGAATTGAAATGGGAAAGCGCCGATCTCTTGTTCCATCTTTTCGTTTTATTAAAAGAGCAAAATTTGTCTCTTTCAACCGTTATCTCGGTGTTAAAAGAAAGACATTTAAATAAATAAAGAGCTGATTAAAGACTTACTTACATTTATGACTTCCATAATATGTGAGTAAGTTTTCTTTTTTAATAAGACCTTGTTAGATTGCTGTTGATTTTAACAAGGGACTTTTTTGCTGCAGGACCGCTGCTCACAGAATACGGCACTTTACGCTTGAATCAGTTAACCTCTTTTGCTAATCTGAAGCAACAATCTTTTAGAAGTATGAGAAGTAACTGGAAAGGTCAGATTTACATATTTTTCTGGATGAGCTATCACTTAAACTATGATTTATAGACAATGGTACGTTTAGAAAGGACTTGATGGTTTTTCAGTGATTCAAACGTAAAATTATGGTATAATACATAGGTTAATCAACTTTAATACTGGAGGATTACATGGGTAAGGACTCTAAGTTTTGTCAAACAGCAAAGATTTTTTCTTTTCACCCTACGGGGGAATATTATTATAACAAAGGCCTAAAAGCATACCATCAGCAGGATTTATATAAAGCAAAGAAATATTTAGAAAGAGCTCAAGAACTAGAACCGTTAGAGCCGATGATTGCTTGTCAGCTTGCAATCGTATGTACTGATTTAGGTGAATATACACATTCCAATACTATCCTAGATAATATTATTACTAATTTAGATCCATATATGTATGAGTGTCATTATTTTCTTGCGAATAATTATGCCCATTTGGGAATGTTTAAGGAAACGTACAAACACGCACATGAATATTTGAGAAAAGAAATAGATGGGCAATTTGTAGATGATGCTGAGGATTTATTAGATTTAATTACATTTGAAAATAATGAATCGGAGGAAAGTCTCTTTGAACAAGATTCTCTAATTAACGAGCAAGAAAAAGCGAGGGAGCTATTAGAGGCAGGTAAATATGAAAGTGCGATAGAAGTACTAAATGCGACGATTAAAGACCATCCAGAATTTTGGTTTGCCTATAACAATTTAGCTTTAGCACATTTTTATTTAGGGGATCATGAGCGAGCTTTTTCAACATTGTATGAGGTCTTGGAAAAAAATCCTGGTAATTTACATGCTTTGTGTAATTTAGCTGTGTTTTATCATTTAGAAAAAGAAGAGGATAATGTGCAAGAACTTATAAAAGCACTTAAGAAAGTACGTCCGATTCTATCTGAACAACAGTATAAATTAGGAGCCACATTTGCATTAATAGGCGAATATGAATGGGCATATATCTGGTTAAAACAATTAGAAAAAGTAGGATACGATGGAGATGATACCTTCTATTATTGGTTATCTACTTGTGCCCATCAATTAGGTCTAGAAAGAAGTGCAAAACGAGCTTGGAAAAAGGTTTTGGAGCAGAATCCTGCGAAAGAAGGATTAGAACCATGGGGGGAAATTATCTCTAATATAGATGGATATGAGCAGCAAACCCCTATGATTTTGCATAAATTACAAAGTGAATCAAAAGTTGAACGATTATTTGGATTGTTTTTGTTGAAGCATAGTCCTCAAAAAAAGAAAATAGAGCAGCATCCTATTATTAAGTTGAATAGCTTAATGGATCTTGAAAAAAGTTATTTGCATTTGATTTGTCATAATCAATTAGAGGATCAATTTGTATCTGATATGGACGAAGTTGCGGAGCAATTATTTAATCATTATCAGCCTATTACTCATAAAGAAGAAGAGTTATATAAGCTGATGTTTTCATTGTGTATTGAAGCATTGAATAAGGAAATACCTTTAACAAATTCTAAGGCATGGGCAGCAGCATGTGACTATGCTTGGGGAAGAAATTTAGAACAGCCATTTACTCAAAAAGAAATAGCTGATAAATATAACATATCTCTTTCGTCTTTACGAAAGTATGTAAATAGTGTGAACAACCTTCTATAATAAGCAAATTTTTGGACGTTTACTTATTTGTTATATAGGATGAAGGTAGGGAATACTATTGGTTATCCTTTTGACTGGGGAATGGAAAATTGGGATTATGCAAATGTGAAGGAGTGACAATAATGTCTGAAGAAAAAATTTATGATGTTGTCATCATCGGTGCAGGTCCTGCAGGAATGACAGCAGCTGTCTATACATCGAGAGCAAATCTTTCTACACTTATGCTTGAAAGAGGTGTCCCAGGTGGGCAGATGGCAAATACGGAAGAAGTAGAAAACTATCCAGGATTCGATTCTATTTTAGGTCCAGATCTATCAACTAAAATGTTCGATCATGCTAAAAAATTCGGAGCAGAATATGCATATGGGGATGTAAAAGAAGTTGTTGACCATAAAGATTACAAAGTAATTGACTGTGGTTCAAAACAATTTAAAGCTCGCTCTATTATTATTTCTGCTGGAGCTCAATATAAAAAAATTGGTGTACCTGGTGAAAAAGAGCTTGGAGGACGCGGGGTATCATACTGTGCGGTATGCGATGGAGCGTTTTTCAAAAATAAAGAGTTGTATGTAATTGGTGGAGGAGACTCTGCTGTAGAAGAAGGCGTGTACTTAACTCGATTTGCTTCAAAAGTAACTATTGTGCATAGAAGAGATGAATTAAGAGCGCAAAAAATTCTTCAAGATCGTGCATTCGCAAATGACAAAATTGATTTTATCTGGAATCATACAGTTAAACAGATTAATGAAGAAAATGGTAAAGTAGGAAGTATAACTCTTGTATCTACTGTAAATGGTGAAGAACAAGAGTTAAAGGCTGATGGAGTCTTTATTTATATTGGTATGGAACCATTAACAAAACCTTTCCTTTCTCTTGGTATTACAAATGAAAATGGCTATATTGAAACGAATGAGCGCATGGAGACAAAGGTTCCTGGAATATTTGCAGCTGGGGACATTCGTGAAAAAACATTAAGACAAATTGTAACGGCTACTGGTGATGGAAGTATTGCAGCTCAGAATGCTCAACACTATGTAGAAGAGTTAATTGAAGCTCAAAAAGAAAAAGCAGAAGCTTAAATATTTCTTATAAATTAAATGAAATAACTGTAATTTCCATTTAATTACACTGTAATGTTGATGAAATAAAATAAGGGTATAATACAAATGAATTAGACCCCCTTTTATTTGCATTTTTCATTTGAAGACATAGGTGATGGCCTATGTCTTTTTTTTGTTACTAAATACATTTTATATCATGGATTATGTCACATGAATGATAGAGAGAATAATCTTTAATTGTTATTTTTAATAATTAAGAAAATTGACAAAAAATATAAGGTACATAGAAGATGCTGTTATCCTACGTTTATCGTACAATGAATGTAAGAGAAGGAATAGTTATTAGCGTTTTGCTGGGAATGCCCAACTTTCGTATTAGCATTAAAAATAGTATAATATATTGAATGCGTTTTCTGATAAAAGTATTGTTAATCTATACCATTAAAGCTAAAAGAAAGAGAGAAATCTCATTTGCAGTGATAAATGAAATAGAACTTCTCATAAAAAGTCCGATAGGGTACTAAAAGAGTCACGCATGTACTAGATAATGATATGAATGAAATTGAGACAATAACTGATAAAAACAAGTTTCGTTTTTAAAAGATAAGAAAGTAAATAACCAAAAAGAACCGGACGGTTTTTCTTATAGGGAATTGATTTGAGGTGAGGAACGTGCAACGTGTTACGAATTGTGTCTTAATAAAAGATGATCAGGTGTTGTTGCTACAAAAACCACGCCGAGGATGGTGGGTAGCTCCAGGTGGGAAAATGGAGCCAGCAGAATCAGTAAAGGATGCCTGTGTTCGGGAATTTAGAGAGGAAACAGGCATTTATGTAAAAAATCCAATCATCAAAGGCATTTTTACGTTTATAATGAAAGAAAATGATGTTGTGCAATCAGAATGGATGATGTTTACTTTTATAGCAAAAGATTTTGATGGCTATAATTTAGATGAAAGCGAAGAGGGTAAACTAGAATGGAAACCAATCGCTGAAATAAAAAATTTACCTATGGCTGAAGGTGATTATCATATATTAGATTATATGGTACACGGTAATGGACTTATTTATGGGACATTCACCTATACACCTGATTTTGAATTACTATCATATCGATTAGATCCTAATTAATAAAAGAATGGGGGATATATCATGACTACAGAATCTAACAAAGAGATATCACTTGTCATTATTACAGGGATGTCTGGTGCTGGAAAAACGGTTGCCGTTCAAAGCTTTGAAGATTTAGGGTATTTTTGTGTGGATAATTTGCCCCCTACCTTACTTCCGAAATTTTTAGAGTTAATGAAAGAATCCGGAAATAAAATGAGTAAAGTCGCATTAGTGATGGACTTACGTGGAAGGGAGTTTTTTGAGCATTTATCAAAGGCTTTAGATGAAATGACAGAAACAACGTGGATTAAGCCACAAATACTTTTCCTAGAAGCTGATGATTCCGCACTTGTTCGACGATATAAAGAAACAAGAAGAACACACCCTTTAGCTCCTATAGGACTGCCCCTTGAAGGTATTCAAATGGAAAGAAACATGCTTGAAGAGTTAAAAGGAAGGGCGCAAATTATTTACAATACTTCACAAATGAAACCACGTGAACTTCGTGAAAAGATTTTGAAACAATTTTCCTCTAATAATCGACCGGAGTTTTCGGTAAATATCATGTCCTTCGGTTTTAAACACGGACTTCCAATTGATGCAGATACGGTATTTGATGTGCGTTTCTTACCAAATCCTTATTATATTGAACATATGAGGCCTAAAACGGGGCAGGATGAGGAAGTTGCAAACTATGTTCTTAAATGGACAGAAACGCAAAAATTTATTGAAAAAGTAACAGATTTGTTAAGCTTTATGCTACCTTTCTATAAAAGAGAAGGTAAAGCTCAACTTGTTATTGCTATTGGGTGTACTGGGGGACAACATCGTTCAGTTGCACTCGCAGAATACTTAGGAAATTATTTTAAAGAAGATTATCATACTACTGTAACTCATAGGGAGATGAAGAATAGAAAGGAACCTGGCAATGAGAAATGATTTTCCTCAACCTAAGATTGTAATTATTGGCGGTGGAACAGGTCTTCCTGTTTTATTAAGAGGCTTAAAGCAATATCCTGTTGATATTACAGCTATAGTCACGGTAGCTGATGATGGGGGAAGCTCAGGGCGATTAAGAGATGAAATGCAAATTCCACCACCAGGTGATATTCGGAATGTATTAGCAGCATTATCAGATGTAGAACCTTTGATTGAACAAATGTTTCAACATAGATTTGGAAATACAAATGAGTTGTCTGGACATTCTCTTGGAAATTTAATTTTAGCCGCTATGACTTCGATAACGGGTGATTTTGTTCATGCAATTAGAGAAATGGGTAAAGTATTAAATGTAAGAGGAAAAGTATTGCCTGCATCCAATCATGGTATAGTTCTTCATGCTAGAATGGACGATGGTACTATTGTATCAGGAGAATCAAATATTCCAATAGTCGGTAAGAAAATACAAAAAGTTTTTTTAACACCTGAAGATGTACGACCACCTTCAGAAACTGTAACGGCTATTAGAGAAGCGGATTTGATTGTAATTGGTCCTGGAAGTTTATACACAAGTATTCTACCTAATTTATTAGTTCCTAATTTGGGAGAAGAAGTATGTAAAGCTAAGGCGAAAAAGGTCTATGTATGTAACCTTATGACGCAAGCTGGTGAGACATTAAATTTCTCAGCTAGTGATCATGTAAAAGCAATTTATGAACATTTAGGTATGCCGTTTCTTGATACAATCCTAGTGAATAATGAAGAGGTACCGGCGGAAATGAAGCTTCGATATAAAGAAGAGCTAGCACATCCGGTTCACTTTGATGTAGCGAGACTTTTAGAATTAGGATTAGATGTTGTACAAGAGCAAATTATGACGTTTGAAAAAGAATATATTCGCCACGATACAAAAAAAGTAGCAAATATTTTATTTCAAATGCTAATGGATGAAACCAAAGAGCTATCTGGTACGTAATAGGAAGTAAGAGCAACATACGACTTCATTTCCTTAAGACAGAAAGCGGAAGCGAAATACAGGAGGTGAGGGAATGTCATTTGCTTCTGAAACAAAAAAAGAACTAACGACACTAGAATTAAAGGATTGCTGTTCGAAAGTTGAATTATCGGCGCTTATTAGAATGAATGGCTCTCTCTCATTTTCTAATCGGAAACTAGTAATTGATGTTCAAACAGAAAATGCTGCAATCGCAAGAAGAATTTACACGCTTTTAAAAAAGAATTATGATTTGAACGTAGAATTGTTAGTTCGAAAGAAAATGAAATTAAAAAAGAATAATATATACATTGTTCGATTTTCTGAAAGAGCACAAGAAATATTGATGGATTTGAAGATATTGGGAGAAGGTTTTACTATTATCCATACTATTTCGAATGAACTAGTAAAAAAGAAATGTTGTAAACGTTCTTATTTACGTGGGGCTTTTTTAGCAGGTGGATCTGTAAATAATCCTGAAACATCTTCTTACCATTTAGAAATTTATTCGCTGTATAAAGAGCATAACGACGCATTGTGTGGCTTAATGAATAGCTTTGATTTAAAAGCTAAAACGCTAGAGAGAAAAAAAGGGTTTATCACATATTTAAAAGAGGCAGAGAAAATATCAGAGTTCTTACGAATCGTTGGAGCAAATAATGCTATTATGCGCTTCGAAGATGTACGAATCGTTCGTGACATGAGAAACTCGGTTAATCGTCTAGTCAATTGTGAAACCGCAAACTTAAACAAAACGATAGGTGCTTCACTAAGACAAGTAGAAAATATCCAATATATTGAAGCGACTGTAGGGTTATCGATTTTACCTGATAAATTGAGAGAAATTGCACAGCTACGAGTTGCTTATCAGGATGTTACTTTAAAAGAATTAGGCGAAATGGTGTCTGGTGGTAAGGTAAGTAAGTCAGGTATCAATCATCGCTTAAGAAAAATAGATGACATTGCCAATCGATTAAGGGCAGGAGAAACTGTTAAATAATGAATATGACATTTGGGGGAGAAAAACAATGATTGAGAAACAGGTTGAAGTACGATTAAAAACTGGTTTACAAGCAAGGCCAGCTGCATTATTTGTTCAAGAAGCTAACCAATTTTCAAGTGATGTTTTTTTAGAGAAAGATGGGAAAAAAGTCAATGCTAAAAGTATTATGGGGTTAATGAGTCTTGCTATAAGCTCGGGTACAAGTATTATTATTAGTGCTCAAGGTAAAGACGAGCAGAAAGCAGTAGATTTCTTAGTAGAATTCGTGCAAAATGATGCCTAATATAAATCTTGTAATTGGTGAGTATGTTTCTTCATTCTCCATTGGTTACAATAAATAAAAGGAGGTGGCGCCGACATACTAGAAAGTATGAATTGGTTGTCACCTCGTTTCTTTATAGTCAAAATAAAAACCTTACCCTCTAGTAGCTAGTTCCTTATAGAGGGTAAGGTTTAATGTGATCGCCACATATTTGTTCTTCAGTGACTTTCTTATTATTTGTCTTTTTTATCTTCAAGATCATTTCGTGTAATAACTTGGTCAATTAAGCCATATTCTAATGCTTTATGAGCTTCCATGAAATTATCACGTTCAGTGTCTCTTTGAATGACTTCAAGTGGTTGACCAGTACGTTCAGCTAAAATGCCATTTAATTTGTCGCGTAAGTGAAGAATACGACGAGCTGCAATTTCAATTTCAGTGGCTTGACCTTGCGCTCCACCTAATGGTTGGTGAATCATTACTTCACTGTTTGGAAGAGCATAACGTTTTCCTTTTTCACCTGCTGCAAGTAAAAAAGCACCCATTGAAGCAGCCATACCGATACAAATAGTAGAAACTTTTGGTTTGATATATTGCATTGTATCGTAAATTGCCATACCTGCAGTAATGCTACCACCAGGGCTATTTATGTAGATCGTAATATCCTTTTCTGGATTTTCAGCCTCTAAGAAAAGTAATTGTGCCACAATTGAATTTGCTACATTATCATCAATTGCACTACCAAGCATAATGATACGGTCTTTTAAAAGACGAGAATAAATATCATAAGCGCGCTCGCCACGGCTTGTTTGCTCAATAACTGTAGGGATTAAATTCATTTTATTGTTCCTCCTTGTATAGAGAATAATTAAACGCAATTCTTAATGAAATCGCTGTATCCATATGATACACTTTTTGGTCAATTTAGGTCAAACAAAAGCGTTGTATATCTCTTATATTTTCTTCGACAACTTATAACATCTTTCCCAATGTTCTAAAAAAATAAACATTTTTCAGGATTTTTTTATGATAAAGGAAACTATTGTAATTCGTGATATGAATTATATTTATATAATGAATGAGAGTAAAAAATCTAAGTTAAATGAATTGAAAATGTTAAAATAATCGGTTTTAGCTAATTTTTGAAGGTAACTATTATGTATGATGCATTTCAAAAATATTTTATTGAGATAATTTATGTATGTTATATTAGTTGAATTTTATAAAGTGAAGAAATAAGTATCATGTAACTTTGAATATCGAGTGTTTACAGATGTTGAAAAGTTGCTAGGTATTTTAATATTATTGCAAAATTTGAATGACTACAATATAATGAAAGTCTGATTGTTTCCATTATATGCCCTCGTGGTGCAACGGATAGCACGTGAGATTCCGGTTCTTAAAATGGGGGTTCGATTCCCTCCGAGGGCGTCAAAGGCGAGGAGAAAGAAGATCCCTCTATGCATGAATGCGTAGAGGGATTTTTTGAAGGAGTCAGAAATGAAAGGGCTTACTCTCGCGTCTTTATTATACGTGAAGATGGTTTTCTAATAAGAATAATAGGGGAATCAGAAGCAAAAGGATGTAAATTTTTATGAAGCATTATGAATCAAATAGCATATTTATAGAATTATAGTAGTCTAAAAGAATAAGTTGGATATATACACCGGATAAACTACATCCTAATAAATCTAATTATTATGAAAATTAATAAGTAATATTATATGATTTATGTATGATCTGTTATTTTTGGTATAATTTATTATAGTCAAAATATTCAAGGAGGATGTAAAATTAAGTAATAGAGGAGGGAGTCGCTATGAATATGAAGCAAGGCTTATTTCAACAACAAACACTAAAGTTAACGATGACACATGAATTGAGTCAAGCGATTGCTCTTTTACAATATTGTTCTCAAGATCTAGTTTCTTTTTTAGAAAATAAGGCCACGGAAAATCCACTCATTTCTTTGGATAGCCAAGGAACCGTATCAGATTTTAAAACAAAAAACAAAAAACAACGAGAAGCCGATCCTAAGTACTGGATAGAACAGATAGGTGAAGTGAAAGTTAGTTTGGAGAATTATCTCCTATCTCAAATTCCACAGAATTCTTTAAAAGATAATCAGAAAAAAATCATTCGCAACCTTATTTATAATTTAGACGAGAATGGATACCTAAGAGCTCCAATTATTGATTTAGCAAATAATTTGGGTGAAAGTGTAACAGCAGTTGAAGAAGTATTACGAATCATTCAGTCATTGGAGCCAGCAGGAGTTGGGGCGAGAGATTTACAAGAATGCTTGTTGTTGCAAATTGAGAGAAAAGATTGTTCTGCGATCACGTATAAAGTGTTAAAAAATTATTTCATAGAATTTGCTGAAAAGAAGTGGAAAGTTATTTCTAAAGAACTTGGTATTTCAATGAAGGAAATTCAGGATATTTTTGATTTTGTACAAACGCTACATCCAAGACCTTGTGGAATCTTTTCAAATGAGAAGCCGTCTTATGTTGTTCCCGATGTATCCATTGAAATAGTAGAAGATCATTTTATTATAAGAATGGCAAACGACCCTATATCGACTCTAAACTTTAACCAAAATTATTATAATGAAATGAAAAGCGTTAATGATAAGCAGGTTAACAGCTTTCTTAAAGATAAATACAATGAATACCAATGGATTTTAAAAAGTGTGCAACAAAGAAGAGAAACGATTTATAAAGTTATGAGTAAAATAGCTGAAAAACAACCGGAATGTATTCAGAAGGGTTTATCGTATTTAAAACCTATGACTATGAAGGAAGTTGCTGATGAATTAGAAATTCATGAATCTACTGTAAGTAGAACGGTAAAGGATAAGTATGTACAGGCACCATTTGGAACTGTAGAAATGCGAGAATTCTTCTCTGCTAGTCTTCAATCCTTGACGAATGATGATGTATCAGCGAAAGAAGCAAAAAGTGCTATTCAAGCACTAATACAAGCAGAAAATAAGAAAAAGCCGCTTTCTGACCAAGAAATTGCTGATACATTAAATAAAGAAAAGCATATTGTTCTATCTCGACGTACGGTTGCTAAATATAGAGATCAACTCAAAATACCATCTTCATCCAAAAGAAAGCGTTTTTAAAAATCGTGTAGGTGAAAATGAATGGAAGAATTAATTTTGTATTCAAAAGATAATTGTCATTTGTGTGACATGGCTAAACGAGAATTAGAAAAAATAAAGCAATCTGAAGGAGTGTCTTTTCGAGAAATTGATATATATCAGGATGATGAATTACTTGAGGAGTATGGTTTGATGATTCCTGTGGTAGAATATCAAGGAGAAATGATACAATATGGTCAGATTGACTTTCAATCAATTCGAATATTTTTGAATAATAAAAAATAAATTTCTGGTCAAATGATTATTGAAAAAAAAATGAACCCTTGATAAAATAGAATCTGTAGCAAGGGTAAATTTTTTTGGATACTGTGGGACAAAAAACGTCTAACATGGACAAAAAAAGTCCTATACTATTTTTTAAGGAGAAATGCTCCATGCAAACCCTATTGGACATCCAAAAAAGATTATTACCTGATTTGTTAGAAGTTATGCAAAAAAGGTATCAAATTCTACACTACATAAGATTTATGCAGCCTGTGGGTAGACGAAGCTTGGCGCTTAGTCTAGATCTTACAGAAAGGGTCGTACGCAGCGAAGTAGAGTTTTTAAAGGAACAAAGCTTAGTGGACATTACAAGTAGTGGGATGTCGCTTTCTAAAGAAGGTTTAGAAATCTTAGAGAAGCTTGATCAAATAATGAGAGAAATCTCTGGGTTAGACTCCCTAGAGCGAGCGCTTGAAAAGAAGCTCAATGTCAAAGAAGTGATTGTTGTACACGGGAATAGCGACACTTCTCCTTGGGTGAAAACCGAACTTGGAAAAGCTGGTGCCTTGCGTATGAAAAAATTACTTTCTGGGGAAAATATCATAGCTGTTACTGGAGGAAGTACAATGGCCTCTGTAGCAGAAATGTTAACACCGATACTAGGAAGTAATAATTTATTATTTGTTCCAGCTAGAGGTGGACTTGGTGAGGAAGTTAAAGACCAAGCCAATACGATTGTTGCTAAGATGGCAGAAAAAATGAACTCGTCATATCGCGTTCTGTATGTTCCTGACCAGATTAGTCATGAATCGTACAATACGATTATGAATGAACCATCTATTAAAGAGGTAACATCATTAATTAATGATGCGGATATCGTCATTCATGGTATTGGAGAAGCAACAATGATGGCAAATAGAAGAAAATCTACTGAAACCATCATGAAACAAATCAAAGATGGAAATGCTGTTGGAGAGGCATTCGGTTATTACTTTAATGAATCAGGAGAAATTGTTCATAAAGTTCAAACCGTAGGTATCCAGCTTGAGCAAGTACAATCTGCAAAAGAAGTCATTGCTATTGCAGGTGGTTCTACAAAAGCTAAGGCGATTCAAGCGTACATGGAAATTGCTCCAGACAACACCATTTTGATTACAGATGAAGCAGCAGCAACTCAGTTATTAAAGGGTTAATCCCTTTTATATAAAATAAAAAATATGCAGTTCCTAATTAAAAGGAGGAAACTACAAATGGCAGTAAAAGTAGGTATTAATGGATTTGGACGTATCGGACGTAATGTATTCCGTGCAGCTCTTAAAAACCCAAACGTGGAAATCGTTGCAATCAACGACTTAACAGATGCAAAAATGTTAGCGCATCTTTTACAATATGATTCAGTTCACGGAACTCTTGAAGAGAAAGTAACTGTTGAAGGCGACAGCATCGTAGTAGCTGGTCAAAAAATCAAAGTAGTTGCAGAACGCGACCCAGCTCAAATTCCTTGGGCAGAACTTGGTGCAGAAGTAGTAGTTGAATCTACTGGACGCTTCACTAAACGCGCTGACGCTGCGAAACACTTAGAAGGTGGAGCTAAAAAAGTTATTATCTCTGCTCCAGCATCTGACGAAGATATCACAATCGTTATGGGTGTAAACAACGAGCAATATGATGCATCTAAACATGATGTAATCTCTAACGCTTCTTGTACTACAAACTGCTTAGCGCCATTCGCTAAAGTTCTTAACGAAAAATTCGGTATCAAACGCGGTATGATGACAACAGTTCACTCATACACAAACGACCAACAAATCTTAGACTTACCACACAGCGACTACCGTCGTGCTCGTGCGGCTGCTGAAAGCATCATCCCAACTACAACTGGTGCTGCTAAAGCTGTTGCTCTAGTATTACCTGAATTAAAAGGTAAATTAAACGGTATGGCTATGCGTGTTCCAACTCCAAACGTGTCTGTAGTAGACTTAGTTGCTGAGTTAGAAAAAGACGTAACAGCTGAAGAAGTGAATGCTGCTCTTAAAGCTGCTGCTGAAGGTGAACTTAAAGGAATTCTTGAGTACAGCGAGCTTCCATTAGTTTCTCGTGACTACAACGGAAACACTCACTCTTCTTCAATCGATGCTCTATCTACAATGGTTATGGAAGGAAACATGGTTAAAGTTCTTTCTTGGTACGATAATGAAACTGGTTACTCAAACCGTGTAGTAGACTTAGTTGATTTCATCGCTTCTAAAGGTCTTTAATTAGAACTGTTAAAGTTTTGTCACTAACGATACTATCCAATATAAGAACATATTGGATAAAAAATAGTGTAGAGACTATAATATAAAGAGAAAAAGGGGAGAGGGGAAAATGCCCTTTCCCTTTTTCTTATGTTTGAAACGCTTACAAGAATTAGGGTAGGAATGGTGCCTTTGCCAATAGCCATTGTTATTTTAATTTAAAGAAAACTATACGTTTTCAAATATAGGGATATTCTATCTACATAGGTAAAACTCCCAGAAAGTTTTCATTTCTTGTAATTAGTAGAAGGAGGATACTCTTTATGAACAAAATGAGTATTAAAGACATTGATGTAAAAGGAAAACGCGTATTTTGCCGTGTAGACTTCAACGTACCTATGCAAAATGGAGTAATCACAGATGATACTCGTGTACGCGCTGCTTTGCCAACGATTCAATACCTAATGGAGCAAGGTGCTAAAGTTATTTTAGCTAGCCATATGGGGCGTCCAAAAGGTCAAGTAAATGAAGAACTTCGTTTAACTCCAGTAGCTAAAAAGCTTAGTGAACTTCTTGGTAAAGAAGTAGCAAAAGCTGATGAAGCATATGGAGAAGCAGTAGAAGCTCAAATTGCAAAAATGAACGATGGAGATGTACTATTACTTGAAAACGTTCGTTTCTATGCTGGTGAAGAAAAGAATGATCCTGAATTAGCAAAAGCATTTGCTAATCTTGCAGATATCTTTGTAAATGATGCTTTTGGTGCTGCTCACCGTGCACATGCTTCAACTGAAGGTATTGCTAAACATCTTCCTGCTGTTTCTGGTTTCTTAATGCAAAAAGAACTAGATGTACTAGGAAAAGCTATGTCTAATCCAGAACGTCCTTTCACTGCAATCATTGGTGGAGCGAAAGTTAAAGATAAGATCGGCGTTATCGAAAATCTTCTTGATAAAGTAGATAATTTAATTATTGGTGGAGGATTGGCTTACACATTTATTAAAGCTCAAGGCCACGAAATTGGAACATCTCTTTTAGAAGAAGACAAAATTGAATTAGCTAAATCTTTCATGGATAAAGCGAAAGAAAAAGGTGTAAAATTCTACATGCCAATCGACGCAGTTATTGCGCCAGAATTTGGTGAAAATGTAGAGACAAAAGTGGTAGATATTGATTCAATTCCATCTGATTGGATGTCTCTTGATATCGGACCAAAAACAGCTGCTTTATATGCAGATGTAATTAAAAACTCTAAATTGGTTATTTGGAATGGACCAATGGGAGTATTCGAATTTGATAAATTCGCTAACGGAACAAAATCTGTTGCAGAAGCATTAGCAACTTCTGATGCTTACAGTGTTGTAGGTGGTGGAGATTCAGCTGCAGCTGCTGAAAAATTCAACTTAGCTGATCAAATGTCTCACATTTCAACTGGTGGTGGAGCTTCTCTAGAATTTATTGAAGGAAAAGAACTTCCAGGTGTAGTGGCACTTAACGACAAAAATTAATCATTTAAAGAAAACACAACGATAAGAAATTGCATATGCTTGTTAAGGGCCCTAACTATATATGTGAAATACTTGTCATACGTGTGGAATTATGGAAAGGAAGGTACATTTATGCGTAAACCAATTATCGCTGGTAACTGGAAAATGAATAAAACACTTTCAGAAGCGAAAAGCTTTGTAGAAGAAGTGAAAAATGTTGTTCCTTCTAACGATGTAGTAGATTCAGTAATTTGTTCTCCTGCACCATTTTTAGGTCAACTAGTTGAAGCTACTAAAGGCACAAATGTTGCTATTGGTGCTCAAAATATGCACTTCGAAGAAAATGGAGCGTTCACTGGTGAAGTTAGTCCAATAGCTCTTGCAGATCTTGGAGTACAGTATGTAATTCTTGGACACTCTGAGCGCAGAGAAATGTTTAACGAAACAGATGAAACTGTTAACAAGAAGACAATTGCTGCATTCAAACATGGTTTAACACCTATCGTTTGCTGTGGTGAAACTTTAGAAGAGCGCGAAAGCGGTAAAACAAACGAACTTGTTGGAGCACAAATTGAAAAAGCTCTTGCTGGTTTAACGCCAGAGCAAGTTAAAGCTACTGTAATTGCTTATGAACCAATCTGGGCAATCGGTACAGGTAAATCTTCTACTGCAGCAGATGCAAATGAAGTATGTGCTCACATCCGTTCTGTTGTAGCTTCTCAATTCTCTTCTGACGTAGCAGAAGCAGTACGTATTCAATATGGTGGAAGTGTAAAACCTGAAAACATCAAAGAATACATGGCTGAATCAGATATCGATGGTGCTCTTGTAGGAGGAGCAGCTCTTGACGCACAATCTTTCCTTCAATTATTGGAGGCAGGTAAAAATGACTAAAACAGCTCCTGTAGCCTTAATTATCCTAGATGGTTTTGGTCTTCGTGATACAACACAAGGTAATGCTGTAGCACAAGCAAAAAAACCAAATTTTGATCGTTATTGGAACCACTATCCACATGCTCAATTAACAGCAGCTGGAGAAGCGGTTGGTTTACCAGACGGTCAAATGGGAAACTCTGAAGTTGGTCATTTGAACATCGGTGCAGGTCGTATCGTGTATCAAAGCTTAACACGCGTTAACGTTGCTATTCGTGAAGGTGAGTTTGAAAAAAATGAAACTTTCACTGATGCGATGGAACAAGTGAAAAAAAATGGTACAAATCTTCACTTATTTGGTTTATTATCAGATGGGGGCGTACATAGTCATATTGATCATATGTTTGCTCTTCTTAAGCTAGCTGCTCAAGAAGGCGTTAAAAACGTATACGTTCATGGATTCCTTGATGGCCGTGACGTTGGTCCGCAAACAGCTGAGAAATATATCAAAGCAACTGAAGAAAAAATGAAAGAATACGGTGTTGGCCAATTCGCAACAATTTCAGGTCGCTATTATAGTATGGACCGCGATAAACGTTGGGAGCGTGTAGAGAAATCTTATCGTGCAATGGTTTATGGTGAAGGTCCTACTTATAAAAATGCAATGGATTGTGTAGAAGACAATTACAAAAATGGAATCTTTGATGAGTTCGTTCTGCCATCAGTTATTACAAATGAAGATGGATCACCAGTAGCAACAATTCAAGATAATGATGCAGTTATTTTCTATAACTTCCGTCCTGACCGTGCTATTCAAATTTCAAATACATTCACGAATGAAGACTTCCGTTCATTTGATCGTGGACCTAAAGCACCGAAGAATTTACACTTCGTATGCTTTACACACTTCTCTGAAACGGTTAAAGGATATGTAGCTTTCAAACCTACAAACCTTGATAACACAATCGGTGAAGTATTATCACAAAACAATTTAACGCAGCTTCGTATCGCTGAAACGGAAAAATATCCTCACGTTACGTTCTTTATGAGTGGTGGACGTGAAGAAACTTTCCCAGGCGAAGAGAGAATCCTAATCAATTCTCCAAAGGTTGCAACGTATGACCTTAAGCCAGAAATGAGTGCATATGAAGTTAAGGATGCTTTAATTGAAGAAATTAAAGCTGACAAGTTCGATGCAATTATTTTAAACTTTGCTAACCCTGATATGGTTGGACACTCTGGAATGCTAGAGCCAACAATTAAAGCAATCGAAACAGTGGATGAGTGTTTAGGAGAAATTGTGGACCTAATTGTTTCAAAAGGTGGACATGCGATTATTACAGCTGACCATGGAAATTCCGATGAAGTTATTACTCCAGAAGGAAAACCAATGACAGCTCATACAACAAATCCAGTTCCAGTAATCGTAACGAAAGAGGGTATTACTCTTCGTGACGGAGGAATTTTAGCAGATTTAGCCCCAACAATGCTTGATTTATTAGATGTAGAAAAACCAGTCGAAATGACAGGATCTACATTGATTAATAAATAATACTAATTTACATTTAAAGGAGATTATAAAAAATGCCATACATTCAATACGTATATGCTCGCGAAGTTCTTGATTCTCGCGGTAACCCAACAGTAGAAGTAGAAGTAATGACAGAATCTGGTTTCTTTGGACGCGCTCTAGTACCATCAGGTGCTTCAACAGGTGAATACGAAGCAGTTGAGCTTCGTGATGGTGATAAATCACGTTACCTTGGAAAAGGTGTTCTTAAAGCTGTAGATAACGTAAACAACATTATCTCTGAAGCTGTAATTGGTATGGACGTAACTGATCAAGTTGGAATTGACCGTACAATGATCGAATTAGACGGAACAGATAACAAAGGTAAACTAGGAGCTAACGCTATCCTTGGTGTATCTATGGCTGTTGCACACGCTGCTGCTGATTCTGTAGGTCTTCCATTATACCGTTACCTTGGTGGATTTAACGCTAAGCAACTTCCAACTCCAATGATGAACATCATCAACGGTGGATCTCATGCTGACAACAACGTTGATTTCCAAGAATTTATGATTCTTCCTGTAGGAGCTCCTTCTTTCAAAGAAGCAATCCGTATGGGTGCTGAAGTATTCCACGCTCTTAAATCAGTTCTTTCAGCTAAAGGTCTTAACACGGCTGTAGGTGACGAAGGTGGATTCGCTCCAAACCTTGGTTCTAACCGTGAAGCTTTAGAAGTAATCATCGAAGCAATCACTAAAGCTGGTTACGAAGCTGGAAAAGATATCTTCTTAGGAATGGACGTAGCTTCTTCTGAATTCTTCAACAAAGAAACGAAGAAATATGACCTAGCTGGAGAAGGCCGTACTGGATTATCTTCAGAAGACATGGTTAACTTCTACGAAGAACTTTGCAACGAATTCCCTATCATCTCTATCGAAGATGGTCTTGACGAAAATGACTGGGAAGGTCACAAATTATTAACTGAACGTATCGGAAACAAAGTACAACTTGTTGGTGATGATTTATTCGTTACAAACACTAAAAAATTAGCTGAAGGTATTGAAAAAGGAATCTCTAATTCAATCCTTATCAAAGTTAACCAAATCGGTACTTTAACTGAAACTTTTGAAGCTATCGAAATGGCTAAACGTGCTGGTTACACTGCAGTTGTATCTCACCGTTCTGGTGAAACAGAAGATGCTACAATTGCTGACATCGCTGTTGCAACTAATGCTGGTCAAATCAAAACTGGTTCTATGTCTCGTACAGACCGTATCGCTAAATACAACCAACTTCTTCGTATCGAAGACGAGCTTGGCGATTTAGCAGTATACGATGGAATCAAATCTTTCTACAACATCAAACGCTAATCGTAGAACATAAATTTAAGCTATTTTCCCGCTGTAATGCCTTTGCCAATTCATTATGGAGAGTAAAATAGTGTGATTTTAAAAGCAACTTATAATTCAGTAGTGATTCTTTGCCGGATCTACTGAATATAGGTTGCTTTTTTTAATTGATACCAATATTGCTCGCTATTCAAGAAGGTAATGTCGTACATTGGTTTAATTGCAGGATGAATATTTATTAAAAGTTCTAATTTTTAGTTATAGAAATGTTTACCTATAAATTTGTACACTAGAATACTCCCTCAGATAAATCATATTTCTACCATATTAATCAATATTTTTTTGTGAAAATTTCAGTGATTGATTAGCGTGAATTCTTGGTTCTATATACTTTGGAGCAGAGCAACAGCATAGTTATATTGACTAACCTTACTAGAGTTAATCTTTTCTTTGTATCCAGATACAAAAGCAGCTTGAATAACTTATCGCTGATTGATGCAAATACAATTATATCCGTATAAAGAAAATACGTTCATAGTGCAATTTTCAAATAAAACTTACGAATACAAAATTTACTAAAATTTCAGAAATTTATATTGACTTTAAAAAAAGTGACGTGTATTATATTCTTCAATAGTGGTCATGACGTCATCACCTTATGATGTTGTGATCGTGTAGTAAGAAAGGAGGGTATAGTCATAGTTATCAATTTAGAACAAAATAGTAGATGAAAGGGTAATATTTGTTCAAATAATCAAAGATTTTCGTGACCATTATTATTTTTTTCAGCGACTAGCGATTTGTAGATGAAGGGTAAAGGATGAATACCACGCACGTTTTGTAACCGCTTACTTTTTTGTAAGGAGAAGAGCGATGAAAAATAAAAAGGATGGTGATGGAAGTTATGACAAAACAAAATGGAGAACTCAAGCCTGGTTTAAAGCAAAGGCATTTGACTATGATTTCTTTGAGTGGAGTGATTGGAGCAGGTCTTTTCGTAGGTAGCGGGATAATTATTAGTCAAACTGGACCTGGAGCAGTATTTTCATATGTATTAGCGGGGTTAATCGTAGTGTTCGTTATGAGAATGCTTGGAGAGATGGCTACAGTTAATCCGAATACTGGATCATTTGCTGTATATGCTAGAGAAGGAATAGGTGAATGGGCAGGATATACGACAGGGTGGTTATATTGGTTTTTTTGGGTAATTGTGATTGCATTAGAAGCAATAGCAGGTGCTGCTATTATTCATGGATGGCTTCCATCCATACCACTTTGGTTAATTAGTGTTTCATTAATTATTTTACTTACACTTACTAATATTTTTTCTGTTAAATCATTTGGAGAATTTGAATATTGGTTCTCCATTATTAAAATAGGGAGTATTATTCTATTTTTAATTTTAGGGGTAACTGTCATTTTAGGAGTTGTTCCTAATATCGAGTCTCCAGGACTTACCAATCTCACAAATAACAGTGGCTTCATGCCTCATGGAATAAGCTCTGTATTAGTTGGAGTAGCGCTTGTTTTCCATGCTTTTGTAGGAGTTGAAATTCCAGCAATAGCAGCCGGAGAAACGAGTGACCCTGTAAAATCTGTCAAACGCGCATTGAATAGTGTGGTATGGAGAATTCTTGTTTTTTACATTGGTTCAATTACGGTGGTCGTAACTCTATTACCATGGAATTCAGCTTCATTGCTTAAAAGCCCTTTTGTGGCAGTACTTGAGTTACTTGGTATTCCTTATGCTCCATTAATTATGAATATTGTTGTTTTGACAGCATTGCTTTCATGTTTAAATTCAGGATTATACACTAGTTCACGCATGTTATTTTCACTCGCACAAAAAGGTGATGCACCAAGAGTTTTTTCGAAAGTAAATAACAGTGGAGTTCCTATTTACGCCGTTATTGGTAGTACATTGTTTGGATTTATTTGTACAATCTTCAATTATATTTCTCCTGATAAAATATTTTTCTTCTTAGTTAATTCTTCTGGTGGTGTAGGAATTCTTGTTTATTTAGCCATCGCGATTTCACATCTTCGTTTAAGAAAGAAATTAGAAAAAGAGAATCCTGGCATATTTAAAGTGAAGATGTGGTTATTCCCATATTTAACTTATGCAACGATTCTTGCAATGCTTGTCGTCTTAGCATTAATGGCATTCATTGAAGCACAGCGACCTCAATTTATTTTTACATCAATTTTCAGTCTAGTTGTCATTGCTTCTTTCTTTTTTATACGAAAAAAGAAAGGTTCGTATGTTGAACAAGAGATTATCTCCAATCCTTCAAACCCTGAGAATCTATCATAAAGACAAATTTATGTTATGAGGTGATTATCTATGGAAAATGTAAACAATAATAAGAGTAAGGTTCAAGCTGTGATATTTGATTGGGCAGGTACAACAGTAGATTATGGCTGTTTTGCTCCAGTACAAGTATTTGTAGAGATTTTTAGAAAAAGAGGTATAGAGATTACAATTGAAGAAGCTCGAGAACCAATGGGATTGTTAAAAATAGACCATATTAGAGCACTTCTTGACATGAAACGGATTGCCCATTTGTGGCTAGCTGCATTTGACCGAGAACCAAATGAGGAAGATGTCCGGGCGTTATATATGGACTTTGAGGAAATGCTGTTTAAGGTGTTGAAAAACTTTGCTAAGCCGATACCAGGTGTTCTAGATTTAGTAAATGAATTAAGACAGCAAGAGATAAAAATTGGTACAACTACTGGTTATACGCGTGAAATGATTGATATTGTTGCACAGGAAGCTAAAAAGTTAGGTTATGAACCAGATTCGATTGTTTCATCGTGTGAAGTTCCAGAAGGACGTCCTGCACCATGGATGTGTTATGAAACGGCAAAGAAACTGAAAGTCTATCCATTTAGTGAAATGATAAAAGTTGGTGATACAGTTATAGACATTAAAGAGGGCATTAATGCAGGAATGTGGACTGTAGGTGTGCTAAAAGGTGGCAGTGAGTTAGGGCTATCTGAAGCAGAAGTTCGCCAATTAGATGAGGTTGAATTAAGAGAGCGAATGCAAATCGCTGAAACAAAATTTTTAGAAGCAGGAGCTGATTTTGTCATTGATGAGATTGGTGATTTATTAAGCGTTATTGAAGAAATTAATGTGATCATGGCTATGGAAGAAGAGACCGTTAATAGCTAGGAAAATAAAAGTGCATGAAAGAGTAGTAAAAAATATGTCGAATTAATTTTAAGAATATTATGAAAATTATATTGACCCGAAATAATGGTGGGTGCTATCATAAAACCAATAACTGGTACGGACGTCTTGACGTCGTTATCAGAAATAAATCACGTTAGGAGATTATACTATGGCTGAAACAAAAACATTAAGAGGTACAAAAGTAAAAATGACACCAAGTGAAGCAATCGTTGAAACATTAATCGCAGAAGGAGTTACACATATTTCTGGTATTCTAGGTTCTGCATTTATGGATATGCTTGATTTATTGCCAACTGCAGGTATTCGTTTTATTGGAGTTCGTCATGAACAAAGTGCTGCACATATGGAAGATGCTTATTGTCGAGTTTCAGGTGTAGCTGGAGTTGTTATCGGACAGAATGGACCTGGTATCACAAATATGGTGACATCAGTAGCGGCAGCTAATCAAGCTCACACTCCTATGGTTGTCATTTCTCCTTCTGCTGGAACACCAACTGTCGGTTGGGATGGATTCCAAGAGTGTGATCAAGTATCTGTCTTTAAAGCTATTACGAAAGAGACGGTACGAGTAACACATCCGGGGCGTGTAGCAGATTGTTTACGAACTGCGTTTCGTATCGCATACGCTGAGAGAGGTCCTGTTTTGTTCGATATTCCTCGTGATTATTTCTATGGCGAAGTGGAAGATCAAATTCTTCAACCACATCAATATCGAGTCGATTCAAGAGGATGTGGTTCATCAGCATCATTAGATCGAGCGGCAGAATTATTAGCTAACGCTAAGTATCCAGTCATCATCTCTGGTAGAGGGACAGTCGATGCAGATGGTATTGAAGAAATTAAAAATATTGCGGAATATTTAACAGCTCCTGTAGCTGTATCGTATATGCATAATGATGCATTCCCAGCTGACCATCCTCTAGCAGTTGGTCCTATCGGCTATATGGGTTCAAAGGCAGCTATGAATACATTGAAAAAGGCAGACGTTGTTTTAGCGGTAGGAACGAGATTATCTGTATTCGGAACACTACCATGTTATGACATTGATTATTTCCCAAAGGAAGCACAAATCATTCAAGTAGATATTAATCCAAGACAAATTGCTAGAACACATCCAGTGGAAGTAGGAATCATTGGAGATGCTCGAGAGGCAAGTAAAGAAATATTTAATAGATTGAAAGAAACGAAATCAAACCCAGAGCAAAATAAACAACGTCTTTCAGAAGTGACAGATGAAAAGCAACAATGGGAAGAGGAACTTGTTGAGTTAGCAATGGTGGATGGCGATCCAATTAATCCACGTCGTGCTTTACTAGAATTAACGAAAGTATTACCAGAAAACACAATTGTTACAACAGATATCGGTAATGTATCGTCTACGGCTAATGCTTATCTGAAATTCAACCAAAGTAGAAGACATATTGCGGCACTTACATTTGGAAATACTGGTTTTGCTTATCCGTCTGCTCTAGGAGCTAAATTAGCTGAGCCGAATTCACCAGTAGTAGCAATCGTCGGTGATGGTGCATGGGGTATGAGCTTACATGAGGTAAGTACAGCAGTGGAAGAGAACATTCCGGTTGTTGCATGTGTATTTAACAATAATGCATGGTGTGCAGAGAAGAAGAATCAAGTAGATTTTTATAATAATCGTTTTGTCGGTGCGGATATTGAAAACCCAGATTTTGCTGAAGTAGCTCGATCTATGGGAGCAGTTGGCATTCGAGTAGAAAAAGCAGAAGAGTTAGGGAAAGTAGTTTTAGAAGCTATTAAATCAAATAAACCTACTGTTATTGATATTCAAGTAGATGGAACTCAGCTAGCTCCACCATTTAGAAAAGATGCTTTAAAGATGCCTACAAGATTATTACCTAAGTATGCTCATTTAGATTATAAAAACTGGAACTAATTATCTTTTATCCCGTACAAACTGGCGCTGAGGATCCCACTTTAACACGAGCGGAAGCAGAAGATAAGTGGGAATTAAGCGTCAATAAGAACCTGATTGTTTTTAACATAAATGCGGATTCAACTTGTTTAGCCTGACAAGCATAAGATTGCTAGCAGAAGGAACTGTGGTTTTCATTTCCGGAAGAGTGATAGGTTATGCCCTCGAGAGGCTGGCTGGTGGAGTAAGACAACTAATGTTAGGTCGGGGATGAAGAAAAAACTCAACACTCAAAGTTTCACTTTATAGAGAAAGAAGGGATAGAGATGATTATTGGAGTACCAAAGGAAATTAAAAATAATGAGAATCGTATCGGGATGACGCCTGCTGGTGTAACAATCTTCAAAAATAATGGGCATGAGGTGTGGATTGAATCGGGAGCTGGAATCAATAGTGGATTTACAGATCAAGCTTATATCCAATCAGGAGCAAAAATCGTCCAAACAGCAAAGGAAGCTTGGTCAGCGGATATGGTCATAAAAGTAAAAGAACCTCTTCCAAGCGAATATACATTCTTTCGGGAAGGATTAATCCTTTATACGTATTTACATTTAGCTCCAGAGCCAGAACTTACAAAGGCTCTGATCGACCGTAAAGTTGTAGCAATTGCTTATGAAACTATTCAATTAGAAAATGGTTCACTGCCGTTACTTACGCCAATGAGCGAAGTAGCAGGACGCATGTCAGTTCAAATTGGCGCTCAGTTTCTAGAAAAAGCAAAGGGTGGAAAAGGTGTACTCATAGGTGGTGTACCAGGGGTTGCTCCAGCGGAAGTTGTTATAGTTGGTGGAGGAATTGTTGGTACAAATGCTGCTAAAATGGCGATTGGCTTAGGAGCAAATGTTACGTTGATAGATATTAATCCAGATCGTTTACGTCAATTAGATGACCAGTTCCAAGGTAGATTAACAACCTTGGTATCAAACAGTGTAAATATTGCTGAAGCTGTTAAAAAAGCAGATTTACTTGTAGGTGCAGTGCTGATTCCAGGGGCTCGTGCTCCCCGTCTAGTAACGGAGGACATGGTGAAAGAAATGGAAAAAGGCTCAGTTATCGTGGATGTAGCTATTGACCAAGGGGGTTCAATCGAAACAATTGATCGAATCACAACTCATAATGAACCTACTTATGAAAAACATGGAGTAGTACATTATGCAGTCGCTAATATGCCAGGTGCCGTTTCGCGAACATCAACTATTGCTTTAACCAATGTTACGATTCCTTATGGTGTACAAATAGCGAATAAAGGATATAAACGAGCTGCTCTTGAGAATAAAGCATTAGCGAAAGGCTTCAATGTGGTCAATGGTGAGATTACATATGAAGCTGTAGCCATTGCACATGGATATGAATATTGTTCAATCGATTCAGCATTAAGTAAAAGTCCTGTTTTGAATTAAAACGATTAGAGGGAGGTTTTACAATGAAATTAGAGGTTGAAGCGAAAAACCTTGTTCAGAAGGATAAAGATCATTTATGGCATGCGATGAATCGCTATGATGAAAAAGCAAATCCTATGATTGCAACTGGGGGCGATGGTTCCTGGTTCACTGACAGTAATGGCGATCGATATTTAGATGGTGTATCTGGTTTATGGTGTTTAAATCTAGGTCATGGTCGTAAAGAAATTGCTCAAGCCGCATATGATCAAATGGTGAATCTATCTTATTTCCCACTTACATTAAGTCATGAGCCAGCTATTGAACTCTCAGCTAAAATTAGTGAACATTTAAAAGGGTCATATAAAACGTTCTTTAGTAATAGTGGCTCTGAAGCAAATGAAACAGCATTTAAAATCGCTCGTCAGTATCATGCACAAAACGGTAATCCTTCCAAATATAAATTCATTTCTAGATATCGTGCGTATCATGGGAATACGTTCGCTGCGTTGAGTGCAACTGCACAGGCAAATAGAAGGGTGAAATATGATCCTGCAGTTCCAGGCTTCCTTCATGTTCCACCACCATATAGTTATCGAAGTATGTTTGGAGAGAATACGGAGAATACAGATTTACTAGCAGCAGAATACATTGACCAAGTGATTAATTTTGAAGGAGCAGAAACGGTAGCCGGTGTTATTCTTGAGCCATTTATCTCAGGTGGTGGTGTACTCATTCCTTCAAAAGAATATTTGACTAGAGTAGCAGAAATTTGTAAAAAGCATGATGTGCTATTAATTGTTGATGAAGTGGTGTCAGGTTTTGGTAGAACAGGGAAAATGTTCGGGTTCATGCACTCAGATGGTGTACAGCCTGATATTGTGACAATGGCCAAAGGATTAACTAGTGGTTATCTTCCATTAGGAGCAACTGCTGTGAAATCGGAAATCTATGAGAAATTCAAAGAAAATGGTAAATTAACTCATTTCAGACATGTATCCACTTATGGCGGTCATCCTGCATCCTGTGCTGTTGCATTGAAAAATATTGAAATACTAGAAAATGAAAAGATTGTTGAACGAGTGTCTGAATTAAGTAAATCTAGCTTAAGTGAATTATATGAATTAGATTCCCTTAGTAAAGTAGGAGAAGTACGGGGTGTCGGATTCTTATTTGGAATTGAACTAGTGGAAGATCAAAATACAAAAGAGCCAGTATCAGAGGAATTTATGGGAAAAGTCATAGGTATGTGTAAAGAGAAAGGATTAATCATCGGTCGGAATGGGGATACAGTACCTGGACTTGGAAATGTACTAATCATTGCTCCACCTTTAACTTCAACACCTCAAGATTTACGCTTTGTCATTGATACCGTCAAATGCGTATTAAATGAGTTATGTTAATTAAGGTAGTATGATGGAACCCCTATAGTAATGATAGTCATTATAGAGAATGGGTATGTATGCCTGAATCATTCAGCAAGCATGCCCATTTTTTATTCATGATCGGTATAAGTAGTGAGAACTGTGGAGGGAGATTTATGAAAGCTCAAGAAAGATTACTAGTCGTACTTGCTCATCCAGATGATGAATCTTTTATTTGCGGTGGAACACTTGCGAAAATCATTAAAAGAGGCGGGCATGTTACTCTCCTTTGTGCAACAAAGGGTGAAATGGGCAGACGTTTAGGAAACTCTCTATTGGCAACGAGAGAATCCTTACCGCAATTGAGAGAACAAGAGTTGAGAAATGCTTGTGATGACTTAGGCATATCGGATCTTCGTTTTATGAATATAAGAGATAAAACAGTAGAGTTTAAAGAGGTTGATTTTATAGTTGATTATATTTTGGATGTGATTCAAGAAATACAGCCTCAAGTTATGCTTACGTTTGATGAACAATATGGGGGCCATCCTGATCATTGTGCGATTGGCCGTGCGGCGACATTGGCTTTTAAGAAAGCTAAAACAAGGTATAATATTCCACTTCAAAAATTGTATTTTGTTTTATGGCATGCGATTCATAAAAAAATAACAAATAAGTACGACTTGAAAAGAATAATGGAGGTTGATATTACTGAAACGTTACCAGAAAAAATAAAAGCATTAAAATCTCATCATTCTCAAACAGTAGTATTCCAAGAATTGTGGGATGAAATAAAACCTAATTTGCCTTTTTTAGGGGACTACGAATACTTCTTGCAAGCGAAGATTGAAGAAGAGAGAGACTTCTTTCAAAATATAGATTTGAATAATGCTTTTTAAGATTCACTAATATGAATAGAAAAAGGGGGGAGCTTTAAAATGGAGCTGAAAAAATATAAAATCAATGAAGAGTTAGATGATGTCGAAAGCACGGACCAAACTCTATTAGTTGAAAAGAAACAATCAAAGGCTCTTTTAATTTTGAAAGGTGTTGCTTTTACATTTTTCATTGCTCTTTTAGGATTAGGCTTATCTAAACTTACAGGATTTAATAGAATTGGGTCACTTGCTTGCTCAATTCTAATTGCAATCGTATATCGTCAAATGATTGGCTATCCAGAGAAATTTCGTATAGGGATCGAGTTTTCTGCCAAAAAACTACTTCGTTTTGCTATTGTTTTATACGGTTTGAAATTAAATATTGATATTATCCTTAATCAGGGACTTCCGTTATTAGTTCGAGATATAGGGACTGTAGCTTTTGCAATTATAGTGATGATGTTACTAGCAAAATGGTTAAAAGCTGATACATCTATTTCTATTCTTATTGGAGTGGGAACAGGTGTATGTGGTGCAGCGGCGATTGCAGCGATTTCTCCTATAGTAAAAGCAAAAGAAGAAGATACTGCGATAGGAGTAGGAATCATTGCTTTAATGGGTACTCTGTTTTCCATTATATATACATTAATTCGTCCTCTTATTCCTCTGTCGGCAGAAGAATATGGTATTTGGTCTGGTATTAGTCTTCATGAAATAGCGCATGTTGCATTGGCTGGTGCTCCAGCAGGTGAGGATGCCTTAGCGATAGCCTTATTAGCCAAGCTTGGACGCGTCTTTTTACTAATTCCTTTATGTTTGATTTTTATGTATTGGATGAAAAGACGCTCAAAAAGTAAGTCAGGTGTGGAAGCCAAAATCGATTTTCCTTGGTTCCTTGTTGGATTTATCATCATGAGCCTTGTGGGTAGTTATATGTTTGGTACGTATATTCCTGTTTCACCAAGGGTTATGGAAGCGATTTCTAATATGAGTACATTTATTCTAACAATGGCTATGGTTGGACTAGGTTTAAATGTTAGCTTTCAAACACTTCGTACAAAAGCTATGCGTCCTTTGATTGCTATGACAATCACGTCTGTATTACTGTCACTACTTACTTATTTTATCGTGTGATTGGAAGTGCAAGAACGATTGTAAGATAGTACTCGATAACTGATTTATTTGAATATTTAAATCAATTAAGATATAATATGATGATTGATACGAACATCCTAACGTCTTATATTTTGGGGGAACTTTTATGAAGTTAGATAATACTAATCCAATCCCTTTACATGTTCAATTGAAAAATATATTAGAGGATCAGATTCTACAAGGTTTTTATAAGGAAAAAATCCCAAGTGAAAGAGAGCTTATTGACATGTATTCTGTTAGTAGGAGTACGGTAAGAGAAGCTGTCTCTATTTTAGTGCGTGAAGGCATTTTAGAAAAAAGACATGGTAAGGGGACCTTTGTATCGCTTAAGCCAGTACAAGAATGGCTTAAAATGATTAGCTTTACTGAGACTACTAAAAATATGGGCATTCAACTGTTAGATCACGGTCGTGTAGCTACGCCCGAGAATATTGCAGATGTTAATGGATTTGAGGATGAAGTCTATCATATTAAAAGATTAAGAATTAAGGAAAATGTACCAATAGCGATTGAATTACATTACTATCCTTTAGAGCTTGGAGAACAACTGTCAAAATATGATTTAAGTACAACGGTTTTATATGATGTACTTGAAGATGATCTTCATATAAACTTTTTTGAAGCAGAGCAAATTATTACATGCAGTATTCCGACAGAAGAAGAAGCCCAACATTTAGGAATATCAGACTCAACTTGTTTATTAATTACAGAACGTATGATTTTTGATGGCGATGGAAATTTAGTGGAATATTACAAAGGGTTATTTAGATCTGATATGTATTCTTTTGCCATGAAGATGTCACGTAAGAACTACTAGCGTTATTTCGCGTGACTACGTCATTTATTCAAACGATTTTCTGTAATTTATCCTATTTGGGAAAAAATGAATGTATGGTACATTTAATGTATACATTGTGTTGAACTAAATGCATAAAGGGGTATGTATATGTGTTTATGTAATAATATTATTCAATCGGCAATGGCTATAGAGCGTCAAAAAGAGTTAGAAAAGCAAAAACGTCTATCGGATACAAATACTAAGCCTTCGGTAAGCGAATGGCTTTCTACCCTTAAAGCTAGGATGATAATTCCTAAAGATTAAAAAAAGCACTTCTATTATCTACAATAGAAGTGCTTTTTTTCGGTATATCCATTTAAACAATCGACATTAAGAAAGCTAAAAGAAAAAGATAGAAAAAATTTTAAATAAAATCAAAAAAATATGAATTATAAGTAAATTTATTTCATTGGAAAAGGTAAGTAGTAGAATGGAAATATGACGTATTTTTCTGTTCCTGTGGGAGCTAAAATTCCCCCTTCCAAATGAAGAAGAGATATTATCCTTTCAGCAGGAGATTAAGAAATAGATAATTCTTTGGAACAAATGAAAATCTTCAGCAATCAAAGCTTCACTGTATTGAAATGACTAATAAATGAAAAGGGAGCGATTTACATGAATAATGAAACAGCTTGTGGAACTAATAAACTAGGCGTTGTTCTCATGGTCATTGGTGTCATAACCATCATCCCTGTAGTTGTTGCTATTATAATGAAATATAAAAAATAATAAGGTAAGTAAAAAAGGGCATTGGCCCTTTTTTTATATTCTAATTATTGTTTTTCTCTCTTTTAATGGCGATTTGATATTTTTCTAAATATATACCGATTAGCATTCCAGCTAATAAAAATGGATAAAATGAGTGAATGGTATAAGTTTGAGCTTCATTACTCCAATAAACAGCCAGCCATGAAGAGGATTCACTTAAATGAATGGTTGAGCCAATCATTAATAGATGTAAGATGAACCATACAATAGTTAGAGTTCCACTTCCAAACTGAATATAGGAAGCAATGAAGGCAATAATAATAGAAATCAAAAGAATGACAAATACATTTGTAGGTAGCATAATGGATTGAAAAGATGCTACTTCTGTAAGCTTTGTTAATAAAATTCCAAAAAAGAATAAGCTACATGTATATGAGATAAAGATGGAAGCTTTACTATATTTATATTTGGTAATGAGCAAGGATATAGCAGAAATGAGTAAAATGAGTGCTTGTATGTATTCACGTTCATTCCATATTAAAGCAATGGCTACAATTATGGCAAAAAAAACGTTTACCATATCTATTTTTCTAATAATACTAATAAACATTTAGTTCACGTCCTCTCCTAATAACAGTATACCCTTATTTACTAAAGAGAAATCTTACAGTCAAGAAAACTTTGGTATTATTGACGTCCAAAGTTTTCTTGACTGTAAAATACATTGTTTATTTGCTGAATATATGGTAAATTAATGATAATGTTGTCAAGAATGTAGGAGGTGGACTGCGTGACTACATTTCTCACAGTTCTACTAGTTATTGTTTGTATTGCATTAATCGTGATGGTATTACTTCAATCAGGAAAGAGCGCAGGACTTTCAGGAGCTATTTCTGGAGGAGCAGAACAACTATTTGGAAAACAAAAAGCACGTGGAATTGATTTAGTTCTTCATAGAATTACAATCGTGTTATCGGTTTTACTATTTGTTCTTACTATTGCACTTGCGTATTTCGGATTATAAGATATAATCCATGAAAACCAGCCTAAGCTGGTTTTTTTATTTGTTTATCAAACCTTCTCTCATTTCCATATTGCGAGGTAGCTTAAGTGATTTTTGTCTCTTAAGGTGATTTTCAAAGAGATTCGGGGCTATAAGTAAAAAATCACCTGACTGTTGTAGTAGGGTGGATGAATGCAATTATTATTTGTGAAATTAATACAATCTTAACAATCATTTACTACTCTTAGCATATAAGTTATTGAAAGAGGGATGAGATGATGAAAAGGAATGTTTATATTTCAATTACTGTTATTGCATCTACTATTTTTCTTGGCTTTGCCATCTTTTTTCTTTTCGTAAATCAACCAAGTCAGCAAGCAGTCGTATCTAAATCAGACCCATTAGAAGCTAAAGGAGAAGACAAATACAGTAAATATAAGCCACCTAGTATAGAAGATGTTCCTGATGGTGAAGAAGGAGAACTTATTAAACTAGGGTATAAGTATTCTACGGAAACAGCGACGGCTTTAGATGGTTATGTTGGAAATACTTTGTCTTGCGCTAGTTGTCATGCTAACGGTGGTATGGATGGATCATTAGATTTAGTGGGGATTACGAAGACATATCCCATGTATAATCCTAGAGCGGGAAAAGAGGTTACGGTAGAAGATCGTATTAATGGCTGTTTTCGAAGAAGTATGAACGGCAAACCTTTATCGAAGGATGGTCCAGAAATGAAAGAAATGGTGGCCTATTTTGATTATATATCACAAAATGTACCTGATGGAACAAAGGAAAGACCTTGGGCTAAATTAGCAAAAATTGAAGGGGAGCTTCCGGAAAAACCGAATGTAGACAATGGAAGAGAAATTTATCAAGCAGCTTGTGCTAGTTGCCATGGTCAAAACGGTCAAGGTGCTAACAATGGTTTAGCATTATGGGGAGATAATTCTTATAATATTGGTGCTGGAATGACACGTTTAAGAACAGCGGGTGGTTTTATAAAAGCATATGTGCCGAAAGCAACTATGGGAGGATATGAGCAAGGTTCACTTACGGATGAAGAGGCTCTTAATATTGCGGCTTATATTAATTCTCAAAACCGCCCTGATTTTCCGGATAAAATCCATGATTGGCCAAATGGAGATGCACCTGATGACGTAGCATATGAGACATTGGCTCAAAAAAAGAAAATGAATAAATGATTAATATATAAAGGGACTATTTATTTGGATAGTCTCTTCTGTTTGTCTAAAGTCTTTTTTACATAGATGTGTATCCTCTCGTTTTTGTGAAAATCTTAGTAAGAAGATAAAGAAAATAGAAATATGTTACGATAGAAGCTATGTAAGTGGCTAAAGTAACAACGGAAAATATGGTGATAAATTACAAAAACGTTATGACTTACAAATGATTTTTTGATAAACGGTCAAAAAATTTACTTTTGGGAGGAGCTTAAATAATGAGAGTTGCATTGTCATGGAGTGGTGGTAAAGATGCCTGTTTTTCTGTACATAAACTAAAGGAGCAAGGATTTGAAGTCGTATGTTTATTAACAACCATCCCAAAAGAGCTAAATGTAACTTTCGGACATGGCGAAAAGAAGGAAGCAATTGAAGCCCAAGGCAAAGCGCTTGATATTCCTATTGAATGGATTGATTGTACTTTTTCAACCTATACCGAAGATTTTGTTTCTAAGGTTAAAAAGGTAAAAGAGCAATATGATATAAAAGCAATAGCATTTGGGGATTTATATTTAGAGGAACATCGTGAATGGGGAGAGCAGGTAGCATTAAAGGCCGAATTACAAGCTTTATATCCTTTATGGATGAAAGAAAGTACGGCCCCAATTGCTTTACAGCAATTCGTACAATCTGGTTATCGGGCTAAAGTTATTAGAATCATGCAACAACATTTTTCACAAGATTGGGCAGGACGAGAAGTGGATCAAGAGTTTTATAATGATATTATAAAACTTCCTATCTGTCCAATGGGAGAGAAAGGAGAATATCATACATTTGTATATGATGGACCTTTGTTTAAGCAAAAAGTAACCTTTAGCAAAGGAACTCTCGAACAGTTAGAATCAACATGGCGATTGCATTTAAATAATATTGCTCTTGAGCAAAGATAAGCTCGCAAATTCTTTAACTAGAGAGACTATTTTACCTTGAAATAGTCTCTTTTTTAGTCCCTCGAGGTCATACGAGATAGTGTTTCGTTAGAAAAAGTTGTGATGTGGACAGTAAATAAGGAGACACGGACAGTAAAATTCGTGATACGGAATGTAATAAAGGCTCCATATTGTTAATAGTTAGACATATTAACAATAAATGTCTTTCTTTTACATATGTCATAATGGAAGTATAAAAAACTTCCAAATTATGGGGTGAGTAAAGGTGAAGGAAGCTTTGCGAGGAAAAAACATTCTGATTGTGGAAGATGAAAATAATATTCGTAAAATCATTAGATTGTATTTGGAAAGAAATGGTTTTGAAGTCTTAGAAGCGGAAGATGGAGAGAGTGCTCGTTCTCAATTTCTAAAGTATGATCCTTGTTTTGTTATATT
Organism: Bacillus sp. AP8; assembly: GCF_000321185.1. NCBI lineage: Bacteria > Bacillati > Bacillota > Bacilli > Caryophanales > Bacillaceae > Bacillus > Bacillus sp. AP8. The sequence continues at coordinate 9,342 of NZ_CAPG01000056.1, read as the reverse complement.
AGATGTTATGCTACCCAAAGAAAATGGAATGAGTTTGTGTAATTGGATTCGCAACGAGTTAAAAAGTAATGCTCCTATTATTATAGTTAGTGCTAGAGGTGATGAGGCGGATCGTATTAAAGGACTTGAAAAAGGAGCTGATGATTATTTGTCGAAGCCCTTTAGTCCAATGGAGTTGGTCACAAGAGTTGAAACAGTTTTGCGGCGTACAGCAAATCGATGCAGTAAAATTAGCTATCTGGGCTTAACGATTAAACCTATTAAAGGAATAGTAAGATATGAAGATAAAGTTATTGATTTAACGCTCTTTGAATACAAATTACTTCACTTTTTAATGCAAAATCCGAATCAACTATTAACGAGAGAACAGTTAATGGATGTTCTGTATGAGCATGGTGAAAAAGTGATTAATGATCGGACAATTGATGTGCACATTACTCATTTACGCTCTAAGCTCAATCAATATAGCAATCATTCATTTATCCTAACAGTCAGAGGAATGGGATATAAATTTAATGTGTAAAATCTGTTTCCGACACAACTCGAAAAAATGAGGTGTGTCGGAACGTTTTTTCATAGCAAAATCCTTGGAAGTTTGTTTAAATAAAGGAAGTTAGTGTTTCAATATTCTTAGGGAATTTAAACTAATACCGTTTTTTCTTAAAAATAACATCATATAGACATTCGTCTAGTTTCAGTGCCTGTACATGTCATAACTGTTAAGGGATGACATATGCAGCTTGATGTCATAGATTAGTTGGTTCGACTTATGTTCTTCAGAGCTGTCCACGGCACTGACGCTTTTCTAATAAAGGGGTTTTGAAATATGAAATTGAAGACACCAGAACCGTTTACTTTTGAAGGTGGTAAACGAGCGGTTTTATTATTACATGGTTTTACTGGAAATTCTTCTGACGTGAGAATGTTAGGCCGTTTTTTAGAACAACAAGGTTATACTTGTCATGCTCCTCATTATAAAGGTCACGGAGTACCACCTGAAGAACTAGTAAGATACGGTCCTAAAGATTGGTGGAAGGATGTTTTAATGGGTTATGACTTTTTAAAAAGGAAAGGGCACGAAGAAATTGCTGTAGCTGGATTGTCTTTAGGTGGCGTATTTTCTTTGAAATTGGGTTACAATGTACCTATTAAGGGAATAATTCCAATGTGTGCACCTATGTCTTTTAAGAGTCAGGAGCAAATGTACGAAGGTGTTTTGGATTATGCTAGACAATATAAACGAAGAGAAGGAAAATCAAAGGAACAGATTGAATTAGAAGTTGGACAAATTGCTCCAATGACAACGTTAGAATCCCTGCAACAGTTAATTGCAGGTGTGAGAGATTCTATTCATAACATTGAAGTTCCTACATTTGTAATTCAAGGACGAAAAGACAATGTTATTAACCCTGATAGTGCAAATATTATATATAATGAAATTAGTTCAACAAAAAAAGAAATAAAATGGTATGAGGAATCTGGACATGTTATTACGCTCGATAAAGAAAAAAGCCAATTACATCAAGATGTATATGACTTTTTAGAGCAATTAAACTGGAAAGAATAGCTTTTTACCCTTAAGAAAAGGGAGGTTGTATAAGAATGGAAGAAAACATTCGATATTATTTTGATCGGTTACTTCAGTTTATGAGAGAAGAGTCTTATAAACCAATGACCGTTCAAGAATTAGAAGAAGTATTAGGTATTAAAGAGTCAGAGGATTTTAAGAGTTTTGTAAAAGCGTTAGTGAAAATGGAAGAACAAGGTCTTGTTGTTCGCACAAGAAGTAATCGCTATGGTATGCCGGAAAAAATGAACTTGGTACGTGGTAAATTAACGGCTCATGCTAAAGGATTTGCTTTTGTGACACCAGAAGAACCTGGAATGGATGATATTTTTATTCCTCCACATGAAACGAAAAATGCGATGCATGGTGATATCGTACTCGTTCGTGTTTCTTCGCAGAGCTCAGGCTCAAGAAGAGAAGGTAGCGTCGAAAAAATCATTGAGCGTGGATTAACACAAGTAGTTGGTACGTATTCAGAGAGCAAATATTTTGGATTTGTCGTACCAGATGATAAAAAGATTGTAAATGATATTTTTATCCCTAAAACAGCAAAAATGGGAGCTGTGGATGGTCATAAGGTGGTTGTTCGATTAACAGCTTATCCAGAAGGAAGAGCTAGTGCTGAGGGTGAAGTTATTCAAATCCTTGGTCATAAAAATGATCCAGGTGTTGATATTCTATCTATCATTCATAGCAATGGTTTACCACTAGAATTCCCAGAGGATGTTTTGAAACAAGCGAAGGAAACGCCTGAAACAATTTCGGAGAGTGACTTAGAAAATCGACGAGATCTACGAGATGAAGTTATCGTAACTATTGACGGTGCAGATGCGAAAGATTTAGATGATGCTGTTACGGTAACGAAACTTGAAAATGGAAACTATAAATTAGGAGTACATATTGCCGATGTTAGTCACTATGTTACAGAAGGAAGCCCGATTGATACGGAGGCCTATGAACGTGGTACAAGTGTATATTTAGTAGACCGTGTTATTCCAATGATTCCTCATCGGTTATCTAATGGCATTTGTTCATTAAATCCTAAAGTAGACCGTTTAACTCTATCATGTAATATGGAAATTGATGACCAAGGTACAGTTGTTAAACATGAAATTTTTCAAAGTGTGATCAAAACAACTGAAAGAATGACCTATTCCGATGTGAATAAAATTTTAGTTGATCAAGATGAAGCACTTAGAAAAAAATATGAGGCACTGGTTCCAATGTTTGAGAGAATGGAGAAGCTCGCAAGCATTCTTCGTGAAAAACGTATGCGTCGAGGTGCGATTGATTTTGACTTTAAAGAATCAAAAGTTCTAGTTGATGAAGAAGGTCATCCGACAGATGTTGTTCTTCGAGAGCGCTCTGTTGCTGAAAAATTAATTGAAGAGTTCATGCTAGTTGCTAACGAAACGGTAGCTGAGCATTTTCATTGGATGGACGTTCCATTCATTTATCGTATTCATGAAGATCCAAAAGAGGAAAAGTTACAACGCTTCTTTGAGTTTATTACGAATTTTGGATACGTAGTAAAAGGGAAAGCTAATTCTATTCATCCACGTGCGCTTCAGGAAATTATTGAAGCGGTGGAAGGGAAACCAGAAGAAATGGTTATTTCAACGGTTATGTTACGCTCTATGCAACAAGCGAAATATGATCCTGAGAGCCTTGGACATTTTGGGTTATCTACAGAGTTTTATACGCATTTTACATCTCCAATTCGTCGTTATCCGGATTTAATTGTCCACCGATTAATTCGAACTTATTTAATTGAAGGGAAATTAGATGGAGCGACTAAAGATAAATGGGCACATCTTCTTCCAGAAATAGCGGATCATACGTCAAAACGTGAACGTCGAGCTGTTGATGCAGAGCGTGAAACAGATGATATGAAAAAGACAGAATTTATGTTGGATAAAGTTGGCGAGGAATATGATGGTATTATCAGTTCCGTTACGAATTTTGGAATGTTCGTTGAGTTAGAAAATACGATTGAAGGTCTGGTACATGTTAGTGCCATGAATGATGATTATTATCGTTTTGATGAGCGACATTTAGCTATGATTGGTGAACGAACTGCTAAGGTATTCCGCATTGGTGATGAAATTACGATAAAAGTTACAAATGTAAATAAGGATGAACGTGCTATTGATTTCGAAGTAGCAGGCATGAAAAATAACCGCAGACGTGAGAATCATGAGAAACGAGTTTTTAATGCTGGTGGTCGAGATCGAAAACGAGGTAAGGGTTCATCATCAAACGGAGAAGGACATTCTCGTAGAAGAAAAAGAAAAGATGAACGTGTGAAGCCAAGTTCAAAATCGGGATCTTCTGCTGGACGAAAAGGGAAAAAAGAGAAAAAGTTCTTTGAAAATGTACCAAAAAATAAGCGTAAGAAGAAATCGAAAAGAAGATAAAGAAAGACTTTGACTGATTGTGGGTATCATTTAGTAATGAGTAGCTGTATCAATTGAAGTACCGCTTATTACCTGTAGAATGGAATAAAGTGCGTGTGAGAGCCTTTTAAACAGGCTCTCTTTCCGCTATTATAGAAGAACAGATGTATTTTCGTTTAAAGGAGTCAGGAGGAGTATTGCATGGCTAAAGGTATGGGAAAACAAGTTGCACAAAACAAAAAAGCCTATCATGATTATTTTATAGAAGAAACATATGAAGCCGGTATTGTCTTACAAGGTACAGAAATCAAATCCATACGAGCAGCTCGATTGAATTTAAAGGATTCTTATGCTCGTATTCAAAATGGAGAAATGTATTTATACAACCTGCACATCAGCCCATATGAGCAAGGTAATAGATATAATCATGACCCATTACGTACACGTAAACTGTTGCTTCATCGTCGTGAAATTAACAAATTAATCGGTGAAACAAAGGAACAAGGATATGCGTTAATTCCTTTAAAAGTTTATTTGAAAAATGGCTTTGCCAAAGTTTTAATTGGACTAGGAAAAGGGAAGAAGCAATACGATAAACGTGAAGATTTAAAACGAAAAGAAGCAAAACGTGATATTGAACGTGCTTTCCGTGATCGTCAAAAAATGTAGTTAGTACAAAGGGGATGCTCTGAAATGTAAGTAATATTGTTAGCAATTAGCACAGTATGCAGTAACTGACAATTGCATTTCGGTCACTATATGTTATAATTCTTATACAGAATGATAACTGAATAAGAAAGCAAATGAGCTTACTATTCATTTTCGTTCGTTCCTTATATCATGGGGACGTTACGGATTCGACAGGGGTAGTTTGAGCTTAAGTTGCGAGTCGAGGGGATCGGCCTCGTTAAAACGTCAAAGCCTATAACTGGCAAACAACAAAACAACTTCGCTTTAGCTGCTTAATAACAGTCTATAGCGGTTCCTCCCTCCATCGCCCATGTGGTAGGGTAAGGGACTCACTTTAAGTGGGCTACGCCGGATCTCGCCGTCTGAGGGAAAAGGAAGAGAGTAATCAGACTAGCAATGTGGAAGCCTGTCGATTGGCTGAAACATTTGCGAATTGCTAATAAATCGACTACACTCGTAGAAGCTTAAGTGGCAATATTTCTGGACGTGGGTTCGACTCCCACCGTCTCCACCAAATACATATTTTGGTGGTTTTTTATTTTTTGTGATTGGAAGCATATTTTTGCCGTTTTGGCAACGATATGCTTCATTTTACTTTCGGCAAAAATATGCTTCAATATTTAGATAAACAGATGTAAATCTATTGTTACCAAAGAAAGCTTAAATAAACAGATATTAATACATAATAATGAATTTACAATAACTAAAGAAATAATAGTAATACTACACGACGACTCAGATTTTTAACAATGTAGATTTAAGGCGTATCAATACTTTGCTTGATCGTCTATTTTTTATTCATTTTATCCCTACATTTTGGAGATTTGTCGAGTCCTTTATCGCTAAATTGATTAAGTTAAGATTAGTGTTGATCCAATTGTTGAACTAACCAGCTAATACAATAGTTGCTGTTAATCCAGCAATAAATGATTAAATCTTCTTCAACTATTAGGTGCATTACTCGAATAATAGCAGCTGTGAGCAGCTTCTTTTTTGTTATTGCACTAATACGATCGGGTGCAAATGTTGAATAACATATTATCATTCTAGTATTACTCCCCTTCTATTTGTCTATACTATAGAAAATAGGCGAGGTGAATAATAGAATGATAGTATCAGAGGCGTGGAAGTTATATAAGGCTGACAAACAGATTCAAGGTTATTCGGCTCAGACATTAAAAGCGTACAAGGTTCAATTAAATTTACTTATTAAGTATATGGGTGATATTTCACTTAAAGATATAACAACAGATTCTTTAAAGCTATATCTTGGAGAAGTTGCTGTGGAATTGAAGCCATCTAGTTTGGGACATAGAATTCGTTTTATAAAATCCTTATTTAGATGGGCGCAAGATGAAAATATTCTGAATGGGAATCCAGCTTCAAAGATTAAAGAACCGAAATTGGATATTAGAATTCCGAAATTCTTATCCGAAGAGGAGATTGAACATTTAAGAGAGGCTTGTTTTACAACTCTTGAAAAGGCACTATTTGAATTTATGTATTCAACTGGTTGTAGAATTGGAGAAGCAGTTAATTTAAATCGGTACTCAATTAATTTTTCAAATCAATCTGTTATTGTTCTAGGAAAAGGAAATAAAGAAAGAGAAGTATACTTTAATACGAGATGTGAAATATGGTTGAAGAGATATTTAACTGAGAGAAAAGATAATCACGAGGCCTTATTTGTAACAACTAGGTCTCCACATCGTAGGAGTATTTCGCAAATGAGGTACATTATTAAACAGTTATCTAAACGATCTGATATCAATAAAAGTATTCATCCGCATCAATTAAGACATAGTTATGCAACCACTTTATTAAATAATGGAGCACCGTTAGAAGTTATTCAAAATCTAATGGGACACGAAAAAAGTGAAACGACTAAAATTTATGCCTATTTAAGTGGTACGTTACGTAGAGAATTATATAAAAAATATTTCTAAAGCAAAGTAGGGTGCCGATAAAAGGCAGCCTTCTTTTTATTGAACAAACGGGGCAGCATTCCTGTAATGAATGAAAATGAGATTTGAACACAAAAAAACCCCCTTGGTATGATGAAGGTGTCCTAGAGCTCGCCAGCGAAAAGGACAATTACATCAAGACCAGGAGGCCTATCATGAATTATAACCAAAATAAGAAAATCGCTCAAATCACTTCTGACACATTGATTGTAGGTATTGATATCGCAAAATTCAAACATGTAGCTAGAGCTCAAGACTTTAGAGGTTTAGAGTTTGGTTCGCCTTGTTACTTTGAAAATACGAAAGAGGGATTACAACATTTTATTGATTGGATCACCAAGCTTATGCGAATTCAAGAGATGAATCATGTGATTGTTGGTATGGAGTCAACAGGTCATTATTGGCTTAATTTAGCTCATATTTTGAAAGAATATGAGATTAAGTTTGTGGCAGTTAATCCATTACACGTAAAGAAATGTAAGGAGTTAGACGATAACTCACCGACTAAAAATGATGTGAAAGATGCGAAAGTCATTGCACAATTGGTCAAGGATGGGAGGTTCGCCGAACCTGTTATTCCACAAGGGGTCTATGCGGAACTCCGAGTGGCTAAAAAAGTGCGTGATCTCTTAACTGTTGATCAACAAATTGTGCAAGGTCAAATGCATAACTGGATCGATCGTTATTTTCCTGAGTTCCTTACGGTTTTTAAAAACTGGGAAGGTAAGGCAGCTCTACAATTATTAAAACTAAATGTACTGCCACATGAACTCGTAGAGTTCTCTGATCAAGAACTATTAACGCATCTAAGAAAGGCAGTTACATGTAGTGTCGGTCTTAAAAAGATTCAGGCGATAAAACAGGCAGCCAGTATGTCTATTGGTATTCGACAAGGTGCTGATATGGCGAAATTAGAATTACAAACATTGATTGATAAATATGAATTAATTAAGTCTAAATTCGAAGAATTAGATACTAAAATAGATCAATTAATTGACCAAATACCTGGCGTTCAACAAATGCTTGCCATCAAAGGTATCGGAAGAGATACTGTCGCAGGCTTTTTTGCCGAAGTTGGAGATCTAAATGCGTACGCTCACCCTCGGCAAATCATAAAGTTAGCTGGGTTAAGTCTCAAAGAAAATACGTCTGGTAAGCACAAGGGACAAACAAGAATTACAAAGCGAGGAAGAAAGAAACTACGTGCATTATTGTTTAGGGTTTGTATGATACTCGTAGCGAAGAATTCAGCGTTCAAAACCCTTCATGCCTATTATACACAACGGTCTAATAATCCTTTGAAAAAGATGCAGTCTATTATTGCTTTGTGTAATAAACTTATTCGTATCTTATTTGCCATCGGCAAAAAACAGTTTGAATTTCAAGAAGATAGAATGTTAAAAGATATTCCTCATATGGAAGGTTATCAGAAGGTAAAAGCAGTCGCTTAACTCTTGCTTGGATAGGATTGAAGAGTCGAAATGTATCAATGGTTATTGGACAACTGAAGCACGTATTAGTCAGTCAAGCAACTAAACTTCGGGCATGGACCCTGTGGGGCAGCATAACTGACATCCACCTCATGGAAAGTTGGACGAAGGAATTTGAGAGCGAAGACTCTGTGAGACATGGGAGGGTTGACCTCCATGAGACATGTGGACATCCATTAAGTGCGATCATAATATAATTATTATCCAATTTTTGTATAAGGTTGGCTAGTGGGCTATGAGTCTTTTTTTAAAAAATATCCAAAATTCCCCTTATGAGATAGTTTTAGCTATAAAAGAGATAGCTAATGATATCAAATGACTATGAAATTCTAAGAAAACAGGAGAAATCGAGAGATTTCGTTTCAAATATTGAGGGAGTTTAGTTGAGTAATGTATTTGAAAAAATTACAATGGAATGTTAACATTTCGGGGGGATATAACCGTAAAAAAGTCGAAGTTTTGTAAGCAAAGAATTCGACTTTTTTATTTACCTTATAGATTTTTAGAAATCAGGTACACACGAAGTTATTGTAAAGTCAGGGCAAGTAATCATTGTTGTATAGAATATAACTTGCCCTGTCTTGTATTACTAAGTATTAGATTATTTTTATCAAAAATATTATTGATTAGTTCAAGGGTTATTGTCTTATTTTCTATCGTTTTTTCTTAAACCAAGTAAACCAGCTAAACCAATTAAACCAATCCAACCCCAATCCATGCCGTCATCGTCATTAGTATCAGTGTTATCATCATTTTGAGCAACATGGATGACTTTGTTGTCAGTAATGTGGTTATTAGCATAACCAACTGACGTACCATACAGCATTGCAGATAACAATAGGGCAAAAGATGAATAAAGAATTTTTTTAAACACAGTTTTTTCCTCCAATCATAAGTAATAAGGTTATTATTTGTGATTTAGAGAAAATTATTCAAGTCAAAAGGGGAATTTATCTTCCCCACAATCTTTCCGTATCAATCACTACTATTTCTAGACCATCTATTCGTTTATGGATAATAGGGTTTTTAAAAGGGTCATAAATCTTAGCTTCAGTTGACTTACGAGCACGAACATTGACCCCTAAAATACTTTGAATACTGTTGTGTGAAGACATTTGTGTTCCATCTCCTTAAATTAATTTTATTATGTGTTGCTGTTAAAAAAAATTCAAAGTAGAGCTTTTGGAAACTAAAGAGTAATTATGTATTCATAATTTCTTATGCAACTATCGGGG
>NZ_CAPG01000057.1:0-5959 GCF_000321185.1 Bacillus sp. AP8 | reverse complement strand
GTCTTTGCAAGCTACGACACATGCGTTACAGCCATTACAACGAGCTTGATCTATATAAAAGCCTAATTGAGCCATGTTTTATTCCTCCCTACGCTTTTTTTACTTCTGCCAGATTAGTATGTTGTGGGTTACAATGGAATGGTGAAGCTTTCTGACTTGTAAGAACGTTGATTGCTCCACGTTTATCTACACCATTTTCATCTGGGTTATACCAGCCCCCCTGTGGTAACCCAACTACCCCTGGCATGAATCTGCTTGAAACTTTTGCAGGGATGACCATTTTTCCACGATCATTAAAAATTTCAACCTTGTCCCCATCTTTAATTCCACGTTTGTCCGCATCAATAGGATTAATCCAAAGCTCTTGCGTTTGAACTTCTTCCATCCAGTCACTTGTATCCCAAGTTGAGTGACAACGTCTTTTCACATGCCAACCGAATACTTGTAATGGATATTTTTTCGTTAATTTACTTTCAGGTCCTTCTTCAACAGCAACATGCTTAGGAACAGCTGGGATGTTCTCTGGATCATTCATATCGTATAGCATTTTTGAGAACAACTCGATTTTTCCAGAAGGTGTTTCAAACGGATTATTTTTTAAATCTTCTATTTGTTTTTTGAAATTCACAACTGTAACATCTTTGAATTTATGAACACCGTTTTTCTTCAGCTCTTCATATGTTGGGAAACCTGGAATCATCTTGTTTGATTCATCAATCATCCACTTAACCCATTCATCTTGTGTTCGACCTTCTGTAAATTCTTTTTCAATTCCTAGCTCAGCAGCCAGTTTACTCATCCACTCATATTCCGTTAGGGAACCGTATAATGGCTCAACCACTTTTTGTGATAGGAAAATGTGTTGGCCATAGCTCCACGGTGGAACTAAGTCGTTTTGTTCAAAGAATGTACATGTTGGTAAAACAATATCCGAATACTTTGCAGATGGAGTCATATAAATATCAGAAGTTACAATAAATTCACACAGTGACTCATCTTCTAAAATTTCGATTGTTTTATTAATATCTGAATGTTGGTTTACAAGACAGTTTCCTGCCATATTAAAGATCATCTTAATATTAGAAGGTAATGTTTTCCCTTCTTCTAGCCCTTTTACACCATCTTTTACTCCCATTTCTTTACCACGAACAATTGCATCGGTATATTTGAAGCATGGAATACCAATTCCCAATGGATTATCAGGGATTGGGAAAGGAACACACGGAGCAAGTGCCATCATTGGAGCACCAGCACCTGCCCATCCTCCACTAATACCGATGTTGCCAGTTAATGCAGCTATAAGTGAGCCGCCACGAGACATCTGTTCACCATTCATATGACGGTTAATACCATTTCCTTGTACCCAAGCCATTGGTTTTGTAGTGGCTACTTCACGTGCTAACTGTTTAATTCGACTTGCAGGTAATCCAGTTATCTTAGCTGCCCATTCTGGTGTTTTTGGCGTTTTATCTTTCACACCCATAACATAGCTGTAATAAGATTCTCCTGCTGGAACACCTTCTGGCATATGTGCTTCATCATGACCAATACAGTATGTGTCTAAAAATTTCTTATCATGTAAGTTTTCCGTAAACATTACATAAGCCATGGCAGCTATTAAAGCATTATCTGTTCCTGGTTTAACCGGGAACCAATCATCTGCTAGAGCTACTTCTGTATCTGTCTTTCTTGGATCGATAGTGTAAATTTTTGCACCCTTAGCCTTTGCCATACGTAAATACATATTAAAATGTCCAAAAATGGTTTCAGCAGGATTCATAGCATGTAAAATAATCAGTTTAGAATCTAATAATGTATTACAGCTATTTCCTGCTGAAGGCACACCAAACGTAAATGGAGTTGCAGCCATATGCTGACCAGAACTATAGTTCGAATAACGTCCTAAATATCCACCATCTAGAGCAAGAAGCCTTTGGATTACTGTATCTCCACTACCAATTGTTCCAGTTTGCCCCGTTGCATAAAGACTAAAGCGAGAAGCAGGACCATATTTTTCTTTAATACGGTTATTTTCTTTGGCAATGATTTTAATCGCTTCATCCCAGGAAATTTCTTCAAATTTCCCTTCACCACGTTTACCTACACGTTTTAATGGCTTTTTAATGCGATTTGGAGAATAAATATGTCTTCGATATCCTCGGCCGCGTACACAAGCACGAATTTGTGGATACTGTTCATTATCAGCATTTTCATCTCTTGGATCATCATCTGTGCTTATCCGTACAATTTGACCATCTTTTATATGCGCTTTAATAACGCACTTTCCACCGCAATTCAGTGTACTACATGTTGGAATGACTCTAGCATCTATTTTACTATCTGTGTTTGCAGCGCTTGCTTTTTTCACAAGATTACTAGAGACCGCAGTACCTCCGATAATTGCTGGTGCAGCTACTGCACCCGACCATTTTAAAAATGAGCGGCGTTTCATCTTTATATTTGAGATTTTTTCAAAAATATTCTCACTCATTGTCGAGGTCCTCCTTCAATGTTTTAATATATTCAAAATCTTCTTCTACAAATAAGATTAATAATAGTGCAATACCTTTATATAAATCACTTGTATTAGAAGAGAGAATATCCTTCGTAAAAGGGGTAATCCATCTGTTCAAATGTTCTTTCATCAGCCAATATTGTGTATAAACACCTTTAGCGTAATCTTCTTCTCTCCCTTCTTCTTTAGCAGAGAGTGTATAGTTAATTAAATGATTCATGAACTCTAATTCAATCGCAATGTGATCGTCTGGATCTGTATTCTCATGGATAAACTGCAAACCAAAATCCGCTAATTTCTTTCTAATCTGGAATACAGGTTCACCAAAAAGAGATCTATCTCTAGTCGTATAAGCCGATTCCCATGGTGGAGCTGGAATCTTCCCTTCTTCGTTGAATATATAAAAAGTAGCTAAATACACCTCTTTTTCTTCCTCTACAATAGAATCTAGATTTTTTTCGTGTAATTTTCCGAAGAAATGCTGTAAATTTTCATTACCCTCTGTTAATACATTTTTAAATTCAGAAGGAAAATGTTCTTTCCAGTGCAATAATATTTCTTTTGTTAGTGGACATTGAAGAGATACTCTTAAAAATGAGTAAATCGTTTCTCTTTCTTTACTAATTGAAATCATCTTGGGTTCTTGTATGATTCCCATTTTTAGTCTCCCTTCTCAATGACAAGAAAAGTAATTTTTCATATGTCATGAATACAACTGTTTTTTCCGTTACAGAATGAAGTAAAATTGTTATTTCCTGAACAAAATAATAAAGTCTCCCCTTACGGGAGAGTCAAACGCTTCCAGTGGAAAAATATATTTATATATCAATTTAAGAAATTTTTATGACATTATCACTTTAAATCTCCTGATAAAAATACCCCACTTTCTTAATGAAAGTAGGGTTTGATAATGATATTTATGTTTCTACGGAACCTTTAATTCCTTTTTTATCAGCTTGAACAAAAAATCAATCAACTATAATATGTTATATTGATATATTTTTCATTAAATTACATTGTTTATCTCAAATTTTGCAAGCAAATCAGAAAGATAACTCCAAATTTTGTTAATTAATAATAAAGGAACGAGAAATCATGCATGGATCAGCTAAGTTATTTTCAATAGGGGAATTATCGAAAATTTCAGGTATTTCAATTAAAGCATTAAGATATTATCACAACGAAGGAATTCTAGTACCTGCATATATTAATTCAAAAACTGGATATAGATATTACACTTCTAACCAATTGTTATATACATTCATCATAAAAATATGTCGTGAGCTGGGATTAAGTATCGAAGAACTTAGAGATTTATTTGAATCTGCTCAGACTAAAGAATTGCTTAATTATATAATTCAAAGGAAAAAGAAAACAGAGAATCAAATTGCACAGTTACAATCAAATTTAAAAAAATTGACTTCATTAGAATCAACTATAAATTATTCCTTTCAAGCTATGGACAATGATGGAATAACTCTTACAGAATTTCCTAAGCGATACCTATTAAAACTAGCTATGAATGCCTCTGAAGAACCGCTAGATTATGCAGCTTTGGAGAAGCTGGCAAGAACGTATGGAATCCACGAAATATACAACAGAGGTATATTTTACGAAAAAGGTCATGCAGGCACTTTAAGACCTTCTTTTGTTTTTTTATTAATAAACGAAAAAGATTTTAAAATGAATTCCAATGATTTTTTTATACTTCCAGCTGGAAACTTTTTAACCATTTCTTATGATAAAAATGACGAATTAGAAAAACTCCGATTGTTAGGGCAATATGTAAAGGACAATAACTTACATGTTGACTATGGGATTGAACTAGACCTTTATTACGATGTTTTTAATACTAGTTCTTATGCATGTCAGACTCAGCTCTATATTAACGAAAATAATCAATGATAAGTTAAGTTGCTTCTAATTTATTCATAGTAACCATCGATTCTAGAGGAGAAGAGTAGAAATGTTAAACCTACTTTATTTACAATTATTACAGGAATGCTGAACCTTTAGCTAAATAAGAAAATCTTAAATTGAATTAATAATAAAAGTAATACTATCTAGCTAAGACAGGTTATTCCAGTAATAAAATGATAGGTTTTTCTAGTTAATTGTGAAAAAATGTGATTAACCATGTTCATTTAGATACTTTATTCCAATTAATCATGAAAAAAATGATTAATAAAATCCCGATATATCAACAAGTCATTCTAACTAATTATGAAAAATCACAATAGGTTGTGATTCTCCATCTTTCATTAGACTGTAATTCAATTCGGAAAAAGGGTAATCCTAGGGTTACCTCTTTTTTATTGCTTCATTGCCTTTTATTAAAGAGGTAATGCAACATGAGAATACTTTCAATTTCATATGAATCTTTGGAGATTGAATAAAAAAATAAATTACGTTTGTCATTATATCCTTCTTTGTAAATATATCAAAATATAAAAAAGGTGAGTCCGTACTAATCTCTGTTAATAACAAAAAAAGACTGCATACTCATTAGCAGTCTCGATTTTATCTCTAAATCTTACTAGTTAATTTCCAATATGTGTTTGGACCATTACTTTTTAAAGTTGCATTTCTCGGTACCTGCGTCATGATAAGAATAAGATTAAGTAGATCGACTGATGATGCCATTGCGTTTATTATTATTAAGAACTTTAATGTTGTTGTTAATAGACCAAATGCACCTAATATCAGCGGGAGAATTATAGAGATAACTACAAAAGGAGCAATTGTAATAACGATAAATCTTGATTTTGAAATCTCTTCCTCTGTTATCACAAATCCTCCAAACAGTGTTAATCCTACATATGTTTGTTCTGATTTTAAAAAATTTGGAATGAAAATTAAATGAATGAATTCGTGGATTACTAACAGCAAAAATAGCCAAAGAATAATACTTAAATTAATTGTAATCGTTACTCCCTCAGGTTTTAGGCCAAAATCGCTTAAAGAAATTTTAGAAAAGATGTTTATTATCCCAATAGAGATGGATGCAGCGATAATCATTAAAGGTGTGGATAACAAAATCGCACTTGTTAAATTTTTTGGTTCTTTCATTGATATCCATTTATTTTTAATAAATTCTAAATGTAAATTTGGATTATGTTTGGGTAGTTTATTTAGTATTTTCACCAACTTCACCTCCATTTATATCTTATAAAAGAAGCCTCATAACCTAAAGAATAACACTTCCGCGGGGATGGATAAAGCTTCTTTTGCAGTTCCTTTTATAATCAAACGTGAGCATTTAAAGGATTTTTTGAATCTCTATAAAAGGAATCCATTGCAAGTAATATACTTTGCTTTGCTAATTTTCACCTAGTAAAAATACTTTTACCTTTGAGTAATCATATTGGGTTAAGGGATTTCAAGGAGAAACTATCATGATAAAAGCAACAGAAGGATTCAAGAAAGCGAAGCTAAAAAATAACC